>NZ_JBFDAE010000004.1:0-301299 GCF_040720935.1 Algibacter sp. 2305UL17-15 | reverse complement strand
AATTTAGAATTTAGAATTTAGAATTTAGAATTTAGAATTTAGAATTTAGAATTTAGAATTTAGAATTTAGAATTTAGAATTTAGAATTTAGAAAGTTGAAAAAATAATTTGGGAAATAAAAAAAATCCAGTAGAAAGTCAACACTTGATTATATTCGCATAATTGAACATTAAACGTACAATCCCGAAGCGTCGGGACAAAGAACAGGAGAACAAAGTTCGACGCGGAGTTTTCAAATCGGTTTTCATTCCAATTTTTTTCGGTATATAAAATCCCTCGGTTTGGACTTGATTTCCTGCCTGCGGCAAGCAAGTTTGGTTCGTTTCGCATCAAGGCAAAATGAACATATAAATAGAAATTTTCATTTCGAATGAAATGAGAAATTAAAAAGTAAAATATCTCGGTTAAACCTCATCAAAAGAAGACAAAAAATCTATAATTAATTCAAATTACGCCTCAAAATAAAAAACCGCTTCAACAAATCCCCGGCTTCTTCCGCCATCACACCACCTTCAATTTTTGTCTTAGGATGCAATTTCGTTTTTAAATGAATACAACCACGCTCTATATCCCGTGCACCATAAACAATTCTAGAAATCTGACTCCAATACAAAGCCCCAGCACACATTTGGCAAGGTTCTAAGGTAACGTATAAGGTACAATCCTTTAGATATTTACCACCCAAAAAATTAGCAGCAGCGGTAATGGCTTGCATTTCGGCATGCGCGGTAACATCGGTCAAAGTTTCGGTTAAATTATGCCCACGTGCAATAATCCGGTTGTCAACAACAATTACCGCACCCACAGGAATCTCTCCTTTTTCAAAAGCATATTCAGCTTCCTGAACCGCTTTTTTCATAAAATAAGTATCGTCAAAAGGTTCTATCATGATAGCAAAAATACAATTTCAATCTTGTACATTTGCTATGTGCATAAAAACCTTTTAAATACAGTCAACTCGCCCAAAGAACTCCGTCTTTTAAAGCAAGACGACTTACCTCAACTCGCACAAGAATTGCGCGAGTTCATCATCACTATAGTTGCCACAAAAGAAGGGCATTTAGGCGCAAGTTTGGGCGTTGTAGAATTAACCATTGCACTACATTACGTTTTTAATACGCCAAAAGAACCATTAATTTGGGACGTTGGCCATCAAGCTTACGGACATAAAATACTAACAGGCAGAAAAGATAATTTTCACACCAACAGGCAATTGGGCGGTATAAGCGGTTTCCCAAAACGAAGTGAAAGTGAATTTGATGCGTTTGGTGTTGGGCATTCCTCAACATCCATTTCCGCAGCATTGGGAATGGCGATTGCTTCTCAATTAAAAGGCGAAGACAAACACCACATTGCAGTTATTGGAGATGCCTCCATAGCAAGCGGGATGGCTTTTGAAGGGCTAAACCACGCAGGTGTTACCGATGCAAATCTATTAGTGGTTTTAAATGATAATGCTATTGGAATCGACCCGAGTGTTGGCGCATTAAAACAGTATTTAACCAACGTTAAAAAAGGCACGCAAAAGCGCAATAATATTATTGAAGCCTTAAATTTTGATTATTCCGGACCAATTGACGGGCATGATATTGATAAAATCATTTCAGAATTAGAACGTTTAAAAACTGTAAAAGGCCCGAAGCTATTGCACATCATAACCACTAAAGGCAAGGGCTTAAAACAAGCAGAAGCAGACCAAGTAAAATATCACGCTCCGGGAAAATTTAATGCAAAAACTGGAGATTTGGCTGCTACATCTTCTAAGTTGCAACCCCCCAAGTATCAAGACGTATTTGGACACACCATTGTTGAACTCGCCAAAAAAAATAAAAACATTGTGGGCATTACGCCTGCAATGCCTACTGGAAGTTCTCTAAAATGTATGATGACTGAAATTCCAGAGCGCGCCTTTGATGTTGGCATTGCCGAACAACACGCCGTTACATTAGCCGCAGGAATGACAACACAAGGTTTAGTGCCGTTTTGCAATATCTACTCTACGTTTTTACAGCGTGCTTACGACCAAATAATTCACGATGTGGCGTTACAAAAACTACCTGTTATTTTTTGTTTGGATCGTGCTGGGTTGGTGGGAGAAGATGGCGCGACGCATCACGGGGTTTTTGATTTGTCTTATCTAAGATGCATCCCAAATCTTATTATTTTTGCACCGCGAAATGAGGTTGAATTGCGCAACATCATGTACACAGCCCAATTAGGTTTAGATGTACCGATAGCAATTCGCTATCCAAGAGGTAGAGGTGTTGTTTTAGATTGGAAACAACCATTTTCTAAACTAGATATTGGGAAAGCAGTTCAGCTTAAAAAAGGTAAACATCTTGCAATTTTAAGCATTGGTGCTATTGCAAAAAATGTTTCGGAAGCTATTATTGATTTAAATGTTTCACATTATGATATGCGTTTTGTAAAGCCTCTGGACGAACAATTACTGCATACTATTTTTAAAACCTACGAAACAATTGTAACTGTTGAAGATAATAGCATAAAAGGTGGTTTTGGATCTGCTGTTTTAGAGTTTGCTTCGGAACATGATTATAAGAATACCATTAAAATTTTAGGGATTCCAGATGATTTTGTGGAACATGGGAGTGTGGATGAATTGCAGAAGTTGGTTGGGTTGGGTACTGAGGGTTTGAAGAAGGTTTTAACAACCTTTTATGAAAAACCTTCTTGATTTTTTCGAATTTGGAGTTACCTAACTAAATTAAAGAATGTAAATAATTAGCGGAGTCAACTAATCCATTATGTCTTAAATTATCTAAAACTTCAAACTCATCCAAATCTGGGTTTCTTCTATTCAAAACTAATTTTCTAAATGCCTCTATTGCTTTATCATGGTTTAAATCTATTATATCCGCAATAAAATCATCAGCAGATTTAGCAACTCATCCAAAGGACGCCAAATAGTTTTCTGGGAAGTCTTTTAAATTATTCGTTACAATAACATTTGCATTCGTTTTTATTGCAGCTGCCAATACATGACAGTCTTTTTCATCAGGTAAAGTCAAACCATCAATCAAGGGCTCATAATTAATAACAAGTGCATCGGGAAAAGCTAAATTAGCAAAATTTGTCCTTTTCTCAATTTCTCCTTTAGCTACTCCTTTTCTTACCATTACATCTTCCCATTCATCAAAAATATGATGACTCCATTTAGGAGTAAATAAATCATAATGAGCAAACCAAAATAATAAATCTCTAATTTCAACTGGATAAATAATGTTTGTATCCAGAACACAAGTAAATCGTACACTATGAATCATATAATCCTAATTCTTCGTCAGACTTCATCATATCGATAAGAAACTGTTCCTGCTTCAATTTCATTTCTTTCTTATAATCCATTACATCCTGAAATTTAACACGACGATGTCTGCCAACCATAGTATATGGAATCTGTCCTTTCTCAAGTAATTTAACAAAATGAGGCCTTGAACAGCCTAATAATTCTGCTGCTGCTTGAGTAGTCATTTCTGTGGCAATAGGAACTACAGAAATAGGTTTTCCTTGACTTGTTGCCTTTAATATTTTTGCTAATAATTTAAGGGCTTTTAAAGGGATCTTTATTTTTTCTGAAGTTTCCTCAATTTCAATTTCAGGATTTTCAGAGTGTAACCCCTCCAAAGTAGCAGCAAGAGCATTATAAGATTCCATAGCTGCAATCTGCTCTTTCTTTGAAGGTTTTTTTATGTCGTTAAAGTATTCCATAATTGATTCTATTTTTATTCGTCATACAAATATAATCGAAATAAACGAAACGATATTGTATCGAAATGTTATTTTTTTTATCATCTAATGAACCAATGCAAATACCCTATAAAATTAATTACTCAAAAAAATAATCTTAAATACGTTTAAACGAAACTCTAAAATTTATTCACTCCTTTCTAGATAAAAGAAGATTTATAGAATAAAACTACCTTTACAAACAAGCGCGTTAGAAATTAAAGACATGTTTGATCCCGATGATAACTGGGAGAAAAGTGAAAGTCCGACCCTCATTTCGGGGTAACCTACCTACCAGTAGTCAGGCACCCAAATTATTGTATTAAAAATTATGTCTTTTTAAGTTACAGATTACTTCGTTTCACTCACAATGACGCAATAATTTACAATTATAGTGCTAAAACGTAACCCCCTCTATCTTCTTAAAATTCTGAATAGCCTTACTATCAGACAACAAAGACACATAATGACAAACAGCAAGCAAACGCTGGTACAAATCTTCATCCTTAAAATTGATGGTTTCCGGTAAACGTTTTAATATGAGTTTGTCGTAGTTTGAAGCCGTTCCATCAAACGTGTTATTTACGGCGGCAGTATAAACCCCCAATAATTTATTGATGATTTGGTAGCCAGCGATTTCTTTATCTACCACTTCTTCAGATTGATAGATGTTTTCAATACTTATCTTGATGATGTCTTTTATTTGGGCATCGTACTTACTTTTATCTAATAGCGCACAATCGAAATTATCGTTTAGGATAGCTTCTTCGTGTTTCATAAAAATGTCCACAGCATCGTTGATTAAAGCACCAATGGCGAGTGCGCGCAGGTAACCAATGCGGTCTTCTTTATTGGAAAGCGCATAATAATTCTCGGGAATAATGTTCTCCCTGATGACTTTTGAAAGGTATTCCAGAGCAAATTCTTCTTGAATAAGACCGAGATTGATACCATCTTCAAAATCGATAATGGTGTAACAAATATCATCGGCAGCTTCAACGAGATACGCTAAAGGGTGGCGGGAATAGTTGATATCTTCCTCGCTGCGTTTATGCAGGCCTAGTTCCTTGGCAACATCAATAAAAGCTTCTTTTTCGGTTTGGAAAAAGCCATATTTTTTGTCGGCTATATGCTTTGTCGGTTTTTTAGGTAATGATTCTTTTGGGTATTTGGTAAATGCACCAAGGGTTGCGTAGCTTAAGCGTAATCCGCCTTTGCGTCCTGCCCTGCTTTGGGTTAATATTTTAAAGCCGTTTGCGTTTCCTTCGAAATCACAAAGGTCTTGGTATTGTTTAGCTGATAATTCGGTTTTATATTTTTTGCCTTCGCCTGATTTAAAAAATTCACCAATGGATTTTTCGCCTGAGTGCCCAAAAGGCGGATTTCCAATATCGTGCGCTAAAGCTGCCGTGGCGACAATTGCTCCAAAATCGTTAGCTTGATAGCCATGTACACTTTGCAAATGCGGATGTTTTTCTAAAACTTTCTTTCCAACTATGCGCCCCAGAGAACGCCCAACGACGCTTACTTCCAAACTATGCGTTAAGCGCGTGTGCACAAAATCGGTTTTTGATAACGGGATAACTTGTGTTTTATCTTGGAGGCTCCTAAATTCCGAAGAAAAAATAATACGATCGTAATCTACATCAAAACCCAATCGGGTTTCATCTTGTTCTTTTCTAAGTCTTTTATTAGTGTCGCCAAAGCGTTTTAAGGAGAGTAGTTGTTCCCAGTTCATTGTGTGAAATAAAGAGTTTATTAAATCAAATTTTCTAAAAAAACATTTAACAGTTGTCAAACCGAGCGCAGTCGAAGTTTCAAGGTTATGGCATCTAAAATATTTCGACTGCGTTCAATATGACATTTAAATTAAAGCATCAGGTTTTAGACAGTCCCAATCCATTTCTATTAGGCTGAGGCAAGATAATTGTTTTCATTAAAAAATTGGTAACAAAATCTGTTAACATTACGGTAACATTTTAATCATTATTGGTTAATATTTTGGTAACATTCTTAAAATATGTATTGTCTTTCTTTGTGGCGTTAAAACAAGTGAATGCTTATGAAATATTTTCTATTAACCTTATGCCTTTGTACTGCAATGTTAACATCTGCTCAGAATGCTGGTACTATCAATGGAAAAATTACTGATGCAGAAGAAGGAAACACCCCTTTATTGTTTGCAAAAGTGACCGTTAAAGAAACTGGAAAGACTATTGCTACCGATGAAAACGGTGTTTTTAAAATTGAAAACATTGAAAACGGAACTTACACTTTAGTTTGTAGTTTTACGGGATATGAAACTCAAGAAATTAAAACCGACGTGATTTCTGGCAAATTAAACAACATCAATCTATCTCTTGTAGCTGGCACATTATCTCTAGACGATTTGGCATTGGCTTTTACAAGTTCAGCATCTAAAGACGAAACGATTAAGAACAACTAGTTCTAGAATTACAATACACTTACAGAAAAGGAGCTTTTACAAAATGTAAAAGCTCCTTTTCTGTTTTTATGGTATTTGCGTAAACCATCACCATAAATTTCATTTAATCTAATGTTAACTAACTGTAAATAATCATCAAAAAAAGCGTGTTTTAGGTAATGTTTAGCTAACACTTTTATTACAGTTCTTTAACTTAAGGATAACGCAATCTTTACAAAACGTTAGTTTCTTTGCACCGATAAATTCAAATATATAATGAGACATTTTATACTATTATTATTACTCTTTACATCAGTTGTGTTTAATGCGCAAACTGGCTCTGTTAAAGGAAAACTGACGGACAAAGAATATAATAATGAACCTTTAGCGTTTGCTAACGTATTAATTAAAAATACTACAAAAGGAACCACAACAGACTTTGATGGTCTATACGAACTTACTAATTTAGATGCAGGCAACCACACCTTAGTATTTAGTTTTGTTGGATACGAAACTCAAGAAATTAAGATTACTATTGTTCCTGGAAAAACAACTGAACTTAATGTAATAATGAATGCAAGTGCTGCATCTCTTGATGAAGTAGTTATTACAACAACCACTAAAAGAGAAAGCGTTACCGCTTTATTACTGGAACAAAAGAAAGCTGTTGAAATAAAAACAGCCATTGGCGCACAAGAACTCGATAAAAAAGCAGTTTCTGATGCTGCTGCTGCAACATTAAAGGTAACAGGTGTAAACAAACAAGAGGGTTCAAGTAAAATATATGTAAGAGGCCTGGGAGATAGATATAACATTACCACGCTTAACGGCTTGCCTTTACCTTCTAACGATCCTAGAAATAAAAATATCGATTTATCGCTTTTTAGTTCAGACATTATAGAAAGTGTTGGTATCGGGAAAGCCTTTTCTTCTTATATGTCATCGGATGTTTCTGGGGCAAGCATTGATGTGGTTAGTAGAGAAATGACTCAAAAATCTTTGTTTAAAATAGGAATTTCTACCGGAGCCAATACACAAACAACTTTCAAGGATTTTGAAGAAATAGATGGTGCCAACTGGCTTGGAGTTAACTCCAACACCAAACATAATATAAGAGATTTATCCATATACAGTTTTGATAATAGCTACAGCCCCAATTCAGGTAAAGCAAACCCTAATTTAGGTCTATCACTTAATTATGGTAAAAAAATTACTTTATCAGATGAAAGCAATATCAGCGTTTTTCTAGTTGGGTCTTTCAGTAATAAATACACTTTCCAAGACGGAAAATCTGATGCAATTGTTGATATTAATGATAACGGCGACTTAAACGTAGGATCTATATTCGACACTAAAACATATAATTACGAAGCTTCTAAAATGGTAATGGGTAATGTTGTTTATAAAATGAATAACAACCATAAATTAAGTTTCAACCATTTATTTGTGCATTCAAACTCACAAAATATACAGGATTTTGTTGGAACAACCAATGATATAGGTAGAGATGCTGATGACAATAGATTGGTAAATGTATTATTACAAACAGAAATTCAAAACAGACTTTTTGTAAACCAATTAATGTCTACCAACAAATTTGGTGAATCTATTGATATTAACGCAGCTGTAAGTTACAACACTATCTATAATGATGAACCAGACAGAAGAAAAAACACATTCATCATTAATAATGATACTAATACTACTAGAATTTCGCAGAGTGCGGTAAGAGACAATAGCAGGTTTTACGGCAACTTGTTTGAAAACAACATAGCTGGAAACTTAAATATCGTGAAATATTTAGGGGAACGTTTTGAGAATACTGGTAAAATTACTTTAGGATATAACGGCAGTATTACAGATAGAAAATTTGATGGTATTTATTTTGACCACAACTTTACAAACCCAAGAGCTACTTTTGTGGATGTTAACAACTTAGATGCAACATTCAACCAAAATAATCTTAATAATGGTGTTTTTGGCATTGAAACTTCAAGAGGTAGAAATAGTGACGATGCAGAAACATACCTTCCTCAGTTATATGATGCAGAAAAAACGATACATGCTGCCTACATAGATGCGGTCTATAATTTTAATGATAAATTAACTGCCAATGTTGGTATTAGAGCCGAAGACATTAAAATGGATGTAGCATGGAACACTAACATTAGTTTCCCAGGTTTTTCTAACGATAGCAAAATAGCTTTAGACAAACAATACATATTACCTACTTTAAATTTAAAATACCAACTTAACGAAAAAGTTAACTTGAGAGCGTCTGGTAGTGTAACTTACACCTATCCGCAGTTTAAAGAAATAGCACCTTTTACTTATGAGGGCATTAACTTTCAAGAAAGTGGAAACCCAGCATTAGAAGCATCTGATAATTATAACGGCGAGCTAAAATTTGAACTGTTCCCTAATAAAAGTGAGTTAATTTCTATAGGTGTGTTCGGTAAATTAATCCAGAATTCAATAAACCGATTAGAAAGAAATTCGGCTGTTGAAAGAGACTTTACTTTTGACAACTCTGGTGATGCTACTGTTTTTGGTGCTGAATTAGAAGGCAGATTAGATATCTTGTCAATAACATCTGATGATGAGGAAACATCTCAAAACCTTACACTTGGTGGGAATGTGACATTAATGGAAACGAAGCTTAAATACGATACTTCAAATACATTATTTAATTACACGGGTGATAGCTCAGAATTGGAAGGTGCATCGCCATTTACAGTAAATGCAGATGTTTCATATAGATTTAAAATTAATGACAAAGAAACCATTTCAACATTGGTATTTAATTACCAAAGTGATAAAGTTTACAGTATTGGTACAAACTTTCAAGAAAATATTATTGAAAAAGGTGTGCCTTTATTAGATTTTGTTTTCAGCCATAAATTCAATAAAAACTTAGGTGTAAAATTTAATGCTAAAAACTTACTGAATCCAAGTTTTGACAGATACAGGGACGTTCCAGAAAAACTTACCATGAACTCTTATAAAAGGGGCACTTCAATATCGGCAGGCATAAGTTATAGTTTATAAAATAACTATCAACTTTTCTTTAAAAGCCATCCAATAGCGACATCTATTGGATGGCTTTTAGTTTAGCGTAATTTTAAAAATTAGCCCACTTAAACATAAGTTAACATTAGCCAAATTTCTTAACCTTATACTAATATTACCGTAAAACTTAATTCAAACAGGAGGAGTTAATTTGCACATATAATTAAAAATCAAAAAAACAAAAATGAAAACATTCAAAAAATTATTATTAGTTGTAACTCTAGTTTCAATTGTCGCTTGTTCATCTGATGATGATAATAGAACTATCGATCCAGGTAAAGGTGGTGGGCCAATTACTGGTAGTGAATTAAAAGGCGATGTATCTTCAGATGCTACATTACTAGCTTCAGTAGAATATACGTTAACAGGATCGTTTACTGTAAAAGATGGTGCTACTTTAACTATAGAACCCGGCACAGTAATTAAGGCGAAAAGCGGGAGAACAGATGTTTTTTTAGCAGTAGAAAGAGGTGCTAAATTAATTGCAAAAGGAACCGCTGCAAATCCTATTAAATTCACATCAGATGCTAGCTCACCAAAAGCAGGAGATTGGGGAGGTATTGTAATTGCTGGAAAAGCAAGAAGCAACAAAGGAACCGATGTACAATCGGAAGTTGCTGGTTTACTTTATGGAGGTACAGATGATACTGATAATTCTGGTGAACTAAGCTACATCATTGCTGAATATACTGGCGCAAAAATTAACGGTGAGCAAGAATTTAACGGTATCTCTTTCTTTGGTGTTGGTAGTAGTACCGTAGTCAATAATATTGTTGTTAGCGACGGTAACGATGACGGTGTTGAGTTTTTTGGAGGTAGTGTTAATGTGACTAATGTATATTGTGCAAATATTGCAGATGACATGTTTGACTGGACTGGCGGTTATACTGGAACAATTACCAACGCTTTTGGAGTAAGAAATGATGGTTTTGATGCTGCGACAGACGATCCAAGAGGAATTGAGGGTGACAGCAACAGCTCTGACGCTACTGCTTTGCCAATATCTACACCTACATTAAAAAATGTTACCATATTAAACCTCAACCCAGATATTGCTCTTAAAGCTGGAGCTGAAATAAGAAGAGGTACTCAAGCCATAATTAGTAACATTTTATTTGCTGCTTACGGAAACGCCAGTTTTGGAAATAGAATTGACACAAAAGATGACAAAGGAAACGGCATATTAACTATTTCAAACGCTTCATCACAAGGAAATGTTGGAGACGATAAAGTTGGTGGAGCTATAACAGGAACAGTAGCTGTTATTACTGATGGAATTACAGTTCCTTCTAATAATACTGTTACTACAAAAGCCGGAGTTGGTGCCGATTTATCTGCATTCGATTGGGCCAACCAGAGTTTTGTGGTTACGAAATTAAACTAAAATATTACTCCGTGTATTGAGAAATTACACAAACACATTATTACAGGTTATTGGTAAAATAATCTAAAAAAAGCATCCTAAATAGGATGCTTTTTTAATCTTCACACTTTGTTATAAAACTATAACGCAGCGACATTATTTTCATAATTGACTTCTTTTTTAACGCCGTCAATCCAATAAATCCATTTGCCGACTTTTTTTCCATTATCATAATTTGCAGAAACTGTTTTCTTGCCTTCTGTGTCAAAACTTAACCAAACACCTTGTAATTTACCATCTGCTGTGTAAGAACCCGTTTGGCTTACAACACCATTGTCATGATAATAAACAACATCAATTAAATTCGTGTCTTTATTAAATTTTAATTCTCTTTCTTTTTGTCCAAAAGAGACCACAGTAATTAAAAAGGCAAAAACAAATAATAACTTCTTCATAATTATGGGGGGTTTTAACATTATACCACAAAGATAAATAATAGATAACATTTACGCAACACCTACTTAACATTTACATAACATTAAAATTTTAATTTACTGATAATCAAATACTTAAGAATAAATATTTTTTAAAGATTTAACATTGGAGAATTAATAATTACTTAATATAGAGGTTACATTAAGATGACCTTAAACCACGATATTTGTCACGTCTTAAGACAGAAAATTAGTATTTCATATAATATATTAGTTTTTGTCGACTACATTATCATGATTTCTAATGAGACTGCCTTTGGCCGAGGCAGTCTTTTTTTTTATAATTATTTAACGATTTAGAAACATTGGGTTAAGATTAATATTGGTTCTTTGCACCCGACAAAAACTAATATTAAAATGAATATTAAAGCAGCCCTATTTGGGGTAATTCTTCTTGCAATCACTTCCTTAAACGCTCAAGAGGTTCAATCAGGAAAATTCGGCAAAGGTCTTTTCAGAGTCGTTGGTAAAGACAGTTCTTGGACCATGAAAGTTGGCTTAAGAGCACAATTATTAGCAACTTCTATCTGGGAAGAAGGAGAAAGCAACCAAACCAGTTTTTTGGTACGACGCTCTCGCTTAAAATTTGACGGGTATGCATATAGTCCAAAATTAAAATACAAAATTGAGTTAGGTTTATCAAACAGGGATCAATCTGGTGCTTCTGCATTTACAAGTAACGCGCCTAGATATATTTTAGATGCGGTTTTAATGTGGAACTTTCATGGGAATTTCGTGCTTTGGTTCGGGCAAACAAAATTGCCTGGAAATAGGGAACGTGTTATTTCTTCAGCTAATTTACAGCAAGTAGATCGTTCATTATTAAATCGTCGTTTTAATATAGATCGTGATTTTGGGTTTCAATTAAGACACAAATCAAAACTATCTGATAAGTTTATTATCAAGGAAATATTCTCTTTAGCACAAGGTGAAGGACGGAATATTACCACAGGGAACTTAGGCGGCTATCAATATACTGGTAGAATTGAGTTATTTCCTTTTGGAGATTTCATTGGAAAAGGAGATTATAAAGGTGGCGATTTAAAACGTGAAAAAACACCCAAATTATCATTAGCTTTTAATTACGACCATAACAACAATGCAGTAAAAACGAGAAGTAATCAAGGGTCTTACATGGCAATTGATAATGGTACTGGCTTTTTTGAAACCAATATCAACACGCTTTTTATAGACGCCATGTTTAAATACCAAGGATTTTCCCTTATGGCGGAATATGCCGAGAGAACTGCAGATGACCCATTAGCAAAAAACTCAGACGGAACGCTTACAGGCGCCGAAGTACAAGTTGGTAATGGTTTAAATCTACAAGCTGGATATTTATTAAAAAGCAACTGGGAAATATCCGGGCGCTATACTGACATCAACTTAAACCAAAATATTACTGGTAAAAACCCTGAATCACAATACACTTTAGGGCTGTCTAAGTATATTTCGGGTCATAGTTTAAAAGTACAAACTGACATTAGCCATTTAGAAGTTAAAGGTGGCAACAATCAATTAATGTATCGTTTCCAAGTAGATATACACTTTTAAATCATAACATTCACATAACACACTATCCGTTTATAATCATGATATTTGCAAACTTCTTTTAATTAAAAAAATTATGGATAATATATACTTATTTATGTTAATTGCAATTACTGTATTAGCGGTTGCTGATATTGTAGTTGGCGTAAGTAATGATGCGATTAATTTCTTAAATTCTGCAATTGGCTCTAAAGCCATTTCTTTAAGAACAATAATGATTGTTGCTAGTTTAGGTATTTTTATTGGAGCCGTATTTTCTAGTGGTATGATGGAAGTTGCTCGTAAAGGCATCTTTATTCCTGCTCAATTTGAATTTGGTGAGATCATGCTGATTTTTATGGCAGTAATGATTACCGACATTTTACTCCTTGATTTTTTCAACACCTTAGGGCTACCAACATCCACAACAGTTTCTATTGTATTTAATTTATTGGGAGCAGCTGTTGTTATGTCGTTAATAAAAATTAATGCACAGGACAGTACAGAAACTTTAGCAGACATAGGAAAGTATATAAACACAGAAACAGCGTTAACAATTATTAGCGGAATTCTCATGTCCGTTTTTATAGCCTTTACAGTCGGAGCTATTGTACAATGGTTTTCACGTTTAATTTTCACTTTTAATTATGAAAAAAAGATTAAGAATTTTGGTGTTCTTTTTGGAGGTCTAGCCTTAACAGCCATTACTTATTTTATTTTTTTAAAGGGATTAAAAGGGACGCCTTATTATAAAGAATTAAAAAGTTTACTTGAAGGTAATGAACTTTATATCATTCTAGGCAGTTTTGTTTTCTGGGCATCATTTTCATTTATATTCGAAAAATTAACTAAGAAAACAGTTTTACTTGTCGTTATTGCTGTAGGCACATTTGGGCTAGCATTAGCTTTTTCTGGAAACGATTTGGTAAATTTTATTGGTGTGCCAATGGCAGCTTATCATTCTTATGAAGCATGGATAGCGGGTGGCATGGATACAACAATGTCTATGGCTGTTTTAGAGAAAAAAGTACCTGCCGAGCCTCTATTATTATTTATAGCTGGTTCTATTATGGTAATTACGTTATGGCTTTCAAAAAAGGCAAAAACAGTTGCAGAAACAGAATTAAGTTTATCTCGCCAAGGTGATACACACGAAAAATTTGAGCCCAATGCACTATCTAGGGCGGTTGTAAAAAGCACTACTTCTTTGTCCACTTATTTTGGAGCCATCATTCCAAAATCAATTCAAGAAAAAATAGATAAAAGTTTCGAAAAGCCAAATACTGCTGCTTTAACCAAAGACCAAAGTATTCATGCGCCTTCTTTTGATTTGATAAGAGCCTCTGTAAACCTTATGATTGCTGGTGTATTAATAGCCATTGCAACCTCTATGAAATTGCCATTATCAACAACCTATGTAACGTTTATGGTTGCCATGGGTACATCTTTAGCAGACCGTGCCTGGGGAAGAGAAAGTGCTGTTTACAGAGTTGCAGGTGTTTTAAATGTTATTGCTGGCTGGTTCGGAACAGCACTTGGAGCGTTTATGGCCGCTGGTATTGTAGTATTTTTAATAAATTGGAATCCAACAGTAATGACTCCAATTTTATTATTACTTACTGCTTTCTTATTATATAGAAACTATAAATCACATAAAAATAGTTCAACAAAAATTATAGAAGAAGATAGTTTAACAGAAACTGGAAGTCGTTCTGTACAAGGAGTTATACTAGAAAGTGCTAATAATATTTCTAACGTTGTAAAGCGTGGAAATAAAATTTATTCTAATGCGGTAAACGGTTTAGCTAAACAAGATTTATCGTTATTAAAAAAGAATAAAAAACAAGTTGACAAACTATCTATGGAAGTTGATAGTTTACGTGATAACATCTTCTATTTCATTAAAAACCTAGATGAAACAAGCTTGCGCGCAAGTAGTTTTTATATTAATGTTTTAGGGTATTTACAAGATATGACACAATCTTTAGAATACATTTCCAAAGTAAGTCATAAGCATGTCAACAACAACCATAAGAAGCTGAAATTTAACCAGATAAAAGAATTAAAAGAAATAGATCTGGCGTTAGAACAGCTATTTAATGACACAAGAAATGCTTTTGAAGCTGGGAATTTTGAAGGTATAGGCAACATATTGGACAGAAAAGGTGACATATTTAAACTTGTATCTGAAAAAATCCAAAAACAGGTTGAGCGTACACGAAGTGATGAATCAAGTCCTAAAAACACAACCCTTTATTTTGGGCTACTGTTAGAAACTAAAGATTTATTAACCGCTACTATGAATCTTTTAGAAGAGTATTATCATTCGCATGATAGTTCTGTGGAACCAGCTAAAATTGTAGAGCCTGCAACAATTATAGCTCCAGAAGAAAAAGAAATTTTGTAATACCAATTTGGTATAATTCAAAAAAGCACAGAAAATATATATTTTCTGTGCTTTTTTGTTTCCTATAAAAATCAAAAGATAAACTTAGAACTCTTTCTTACCAAATTCACTATCAATAAACTTAGATTTATTTTTGCCCTGCTTAAAGGTATAAGAGAGATTGAGCAACACCATATCTACTTCATATATATAATTCGTGGTTGTAAAAAATTCGTTGGCCCTAAAGGTTGTAATACGTTGTTCGTTTGTATTCAACATTCCTAAATCTATATTTTGCCATTGTAACGTTGCCGTAAGCCTATCCTTTAAAAATGATTTCTGGAACGTTAGGTTTGGCGAATAGAATCGAGAATCTTCGCCTTGTGCCGTATTTCTATCAGACAAATAATTGAATGTAAATTGCAAAGATGCATTGTCCCAAAAACGCCACGTTGAATTCAAATTAATGGAATATACTGTGGCATCAGTATTTATGCTTCTGTTATCAAAACTACCATCAATACTATAATTATAAATATTTGCACCAATAAAATTTGTCCATTTTTTTGTTGCTTTTATTTGCGTACCAACTTCAAGACCAATGGCTTTGGCATTGCCAACATTAGAGTAAATTCTGTTTAAAATAGTGTCATTATAAATGGTGTTTACACGATTTACAACATTATCTACATGTCTAAAATATCCTGTTGCAAAAATGGAATTTCCGCCTTTTAAATCTTTAGTAATCCCCAATTCAACTAAATCTATAAACTCAGGTCTTAAGTTTTTATCACCTTGCTCTAAGGTTTCAGAATGTTCGCGTTCAGCAAACGGGTTCATTTTAAATGTTGAATTGCGTTCCACACGTTTACTATAGGCTGCCTTAATTTTGGTTTTATCATTTATAGCATATTGAACGGAGGCTGAAGGGTACAGTTTTACGAAATCGTACAAAAGGGTTTCATCAACAGTATTGGTTTTGTCTTTTAATCTAAATTTCCGATCCATAACCTCTAACCTAGAACCTGCAGCATATTCCCATTTTCCCTTTTTACCTGAAAGCTGTACATATCCAGAATGAATGGTACGTTCTAAGTCAACCTCACTAGAAAACTCAGGAACCAATTGAAAATCATCATTAAAATCGGTGCGTCTTTCATAAACAAAATCCCCTGTATGCGATAAATCGCGGTATTGGTAACCCGTTTCTAAAGTTCCAAAATCGAAAGGCTTCAATTTATAATCCAATTGAAAACGCACACCGTGTAACGGATTATCATTGGTATTATATTCATCTTGATACAAAATCGATCTGTCTGGTTCTCCTAAATTCTGGTTTACCGTTGGCCCTCCCAATAAGGTATATTCATAAAGAAAAGACGCCGATAATTCTGAAGCATTCGTAAAGCTATGCGTCCAGTCCAAACTTCCCAAAACAAAATCGCCTTTACGCTCTCTTAAGTTGTGATTGTAATATTGAAATGTATAATCTCTATTATTACTATTTGCTGGTGTTACCGAATGATTATCATAGTAAACAATATCCGCCAAACGTGCTTTACTACGCTTTCCTGCGAAAAACCCAAATGAATAGGTGTCTGATGTGCTTGGTGTAAAATCTACAGTAAACCGCCCGCTGTAATTGGTTTCATCAAAGCTGCGCTCTCCAGTAGATGGGAATTGGGTTTTTGTATCATTTATAATTGTAAAAACATCGCCTTCTCGTCTGCCTCCCAAATCATTTCTTTGGTAATTAGCCCCTAAAGAAATATTCCATTTATCTGTTCTAACGTTGTAAGTTGCATCAATACCATGGCGTTTATGGGATACATCGTTGCCATAAGTTTCAAAAGAAGGCAACCCTCCTTTGATGTTAACTTGACCAAAAGCCCCATTTGCAGCACCTTTTTTAGTGATGATATTGATAATTCCTGCTTTCCCTTCGGGATCATATTTTGCAGACGGTGCAGTTATAACCTCAACGCGTTCTATCGCATTTGCTGGCAGTTGAGACATGAGATTACTTGCATCGCCCTGAATTGGCTTTCCGTTTAACAATGCTACAAAACCCTTACTTCCTCGCACACTAATTTCGCCTTGACTATCAATACTTACCGAGGGTAAATTCCGTATCACATCTACCCCTGATCCTCCTTGGGCATTTTTAAATTTTGAAGCTTCAAAAACCTGACGGTCAATTTTATTGACCACTGTATTACGTTCTGCATTTACAACCACTTCATTAAGTTGCGTTCCCAAAATAAGTTGGATAGTACCTAAATCAATTGTTTCGTTATTTTTAGTAATAACTATAGTATCAATGCGTTTTATTTCATATCCCAAAAAAGAGGCTTCTAAGTAATAAGTTCCCTTTTTTACGTCGTCCATTTTAAAAACGCCTGTTTCATCTGAAACTACTCCAGCTATCAATGTCCCATCCTGTTGTTTGTATAAGGCAGCAGTTGCATATTCCAATGGTGCGTTTTGGTCATCAACTATTTTTCCTTGTATTTGAGCAAAGACTTGATAAACATTTAAGACACAGCAAATGAATACAAATGCATATTTAATTTTTTGAGACATGTTCTATTATATTTTTGCGAGTGTAACTATTGCATGCAAATCTAAGAAAACAAAGTTTGCTCTTTTTTATAAATAGAATAATTATATGTGTTTAAAAATCAAGAAAAAAAACGCGGCTATTATTCCTGAAAATGATTGATTATTTAACCTTCAAAGTCAGGCTGCTTCTACTTTTTACCATTTTCATCAAGCAAGGAATCATACTTACCGTATAATAATTCGGCAACGTCAATCAATTTTTTAATCATATCGTTTACATTGGTGTAATCGTTGAATAACGATGATGCCATTTCTGCAGTAATTAAGTTTTTTCTAATTAATTTATCTATCGAAGTGTTAGTCTGTCTAATATTGGCTTTTGCCTCACTTTTTAGTGCTTTTAATTTGAGTGCATATTTTTCAGAATCATCTTCTGTTCTAAACAAATGAATTGCCCTTAAGACCTTTGTGGCTTTTTTTCGATAGCTATCATATTCTTTTTTCAAATACTCATTATCTGAATTTAACACCAACGTTATATTTTTGTTTAATTCTCTGGCATCTTTAATTATTTCAACCATTTTTCTGTTGGCGATCTTAATTGAAGTAATGGTTTTAATTTGCTTACTATTTAAGCTTAAAGTGCTTTGAGCTATAGAGCTGTATCTGATAATTTCCCCATAGATGGTTTTAACTTTAGAATAATATAGATCCTCAACATTCGTATTAAAATCATCTGTCGATTTCTTTATAATGGCTTTCAGCTTTTCGTCAGATTTAACATCTCTCTTATGGATATTTAGGGAATGGGAAACTATTTCAAAAACACTTTTCTTAAACAAGTAATGAGATTCTTTAAGCAAAGCTGAAATTACGGCACTGGGAAACTTTAAAACAGCCTCATTCAGATACTTTGGTTCATGAATATCTTTGTCCTTTTCCTTAAAGAAACGCAACAACAAACGCTCTAAAGCTTTAATAAAAGGGATCATTAGAACAACACCCAATACATTGAATATGGTATGAAACAGCGCTAACTTTAAGGTATAATTTGTAGCTGCTATTTGCAGGATTTCCGATAAATTATTTACCAATCTAGCTAATGGAAATATGAAAACCATGGTAACCAATCCCGTTATGATATTAAAAACAAAGTGTCCCGCTGCCAATCTTTTCCCTGCACTATTTGAGCCTAAAGCCCCTAAAACTGCGGTTATGGTGGTGCCAATATTAGCTCCGATGGCAAGTGCCAAAGCATTTTCATATTCAATTTGTCCCGCAGCCAAAGCAGTTAAAATCAATGCTAGTGTTGCGCTACTTGATTGTAATACCGTTGTAATAACAATCCCTAAACCTGTATATATTAACACCCCTAAATATCCAGAAACTGCGTATTGTGATAAATCAATATAGTCTTTAAAAACATCGAATCCTTCCTTCATAAAATGTATGCCAAGAAAGAAAAAGCCCAATCCTGCCAACACATTTCCAATACCCTTAAAAGCTACTTTTTTTTGAAATGAAAAAATGATTCCGAAAACCAACATGGGCATTGCGAGAGCCGATATTTTAATCTTAAGTCCAAACCCTGCTACCAACCAAGCGGTGGCTGTAGTTCCGATATTGGCACCAAAAATCAATCCCAAACCGCCAGCTAACGAGATTAAACCGGCACTTATAAAAGATATGGTAATTACCGAAACAAGAGAACTAGATTGAATCAAAGCCGTTACAAAAGCACCTGCCGTAATACTTTTATAAAGCTTATCCGTGGCATTTTTTAAGATATTTTGTAATGGTCCCTTGGTAAAAACCTTAAAACCCTCTTCCAACATAATCATCCCAAAAAGCAAAATTGCAACTCCAGCAGAAATTGTTTTAAAATTCGGGTTTAGGTACAATAAAACACCTAAAGCGACTAATAGCATAAAGAAAAAGGATTTTCTAATCATAGACCTTCATTTATAGCGAATGACGAACAATACTACAAGATAAGCTATTTGAAAATATAAAAATGATTAAAAATTTATACAAAGAAAGTTTTACAACATCCATATTGAGATTAATCACGTACATACTACAAACCTAAAGATTAAATATTATGAAGAAAATTTCTGTTTTGCTAGTAATAGCTATTGTTACCTTCTCATGTGTATCAAAGAAAAAATATTTGGCACTAGAACATGAAAATGGCGAAATTAAAAGTGAATTACAAAAAACAAGAGTTGCTAAGGAAGATTTAGAAGCTAAATTTGACAAAATTCAGACTAGAGTAGCAGCTTACAATTCTAAAATAGCATCCCTCAAACAAGAAAACGATTCTAAACTGGAAGTTGTTGAAAATGTTGCAGTAATGTCTAACAACACGAAGACAAAAATGCGTGAAACACTTAAAAATGTTGATGCTACCAAATTAAGTAAAGCTAAAACGCTTAAGGATTCCATGAATTTAGCGGTGGCTTACAATCTTCAAAAAACAATTAATGAAAGTAATATGAATGAAGACGATGATTTCGCTGTAAATATCAACGAAACTGTAGTTATGATTTCTATTGCAGATAATATGTTGTTTAATAGCGGAAGTTACAGATTAAGTTCTAAAGCAGATACTGTTTTAAAGAAATTAGCTGATGTTATCAACTCTGAACCTAGCTTAGATGTTATGGTTGAAGGCCATACAGACGCTAGAACTATCAATACTGAATTTATTGCAGATAACTGGGATTTAAGTGTGATGAGAGCAACTTCTGTAGTTCGTAAACTTCAGGAAAAATATAATGTTGCTCCTGAGAAATTAATTGCAGCTGGTAGAAGTAGTTACCAACCTGTTGCTGAAAATGACTCTAGAGATAACAGAGCGAAAAACAGACGTACAAGAATTATTATTCTTCCGAATATTGACAAGTTTTTTGCGTTAATGGCTGAAAATGATGGGGCTGTTGCTGAAAACACGATATTAGATTAAGTTATTTTTAAATTAAAATATATTAGAAGAGCATTCCTGAAAAGGAATGCTCTTTTGTGTTGCGTATAAGTTACAAACTTTGCAGAGCGTGGATTTTTACTTTACCACGAAGTCGGAGACTTCGCAGAGCGGAGACTTGGTAGAGCGATGCTTATGTAGTAAGTTAAAAAAAGAATACTAATTGATTAGCAAAAATTCTTAAACTCTAGTTCTGTTTAATATTTTTGTGAAACTTAAAAATTGAATACTATGATTTCAGCTAACGCATACTTTGACGGCAACGTTAAATCTTTAGGATACACAAGTAAAACAGGACAATCAACTTTGGGTGTTATGAATGCCGGCACTTATGAATTTGGCACTTCTCAACATGAAACTATGACTGTTATAGAAGGCGAAATGACCGTAAAGTTGCCAGGGAGTTCTGAATGGGTTACCTATAAATCAGGACAGGCTTACCAAATTGAAGCCAAGGAAAAATTTCAAGTGAAAGTTTCTGGACAGACGTCTTATTTATGTCAGTACAAATAAATAGTAATAACGGAAGCAGACTAATAAGCTATTAACAAAAAAAAGCATCCCCAATCGGGATGCTTTTCCATATGTTATATTAAACATCATAAACCACTAGATATCTTGAGCAACTCCTATCTGTTCCAATTCATCTTGAGACTTTTTCTTAGCTTCAAACTTTTCTATATCAACTACATAAGTCTTAGAAATGGTATCATGCCAGCCCCTACCTTCAGCACCTAAAAAAGAAAACGGCTCAAAAGGAATCATCCTAGAAAAACTTCGTTTAAGATAATCGTTAGCAGACGGTGCTGAGCCATCTTCTAAAACAACTTTAGTTTTTGTAATATACTTTCCTATGCTTCTGCCTTTAGTTAAAAATTCTATCGCAAAATAAAATAGCGAGAAAATTACGGCTGTTATTATTCTATCGAGAAACGCATTGGTATTTTCCATGTCACTTAAAAAACTATCAACACTTGACGTATCTTCCGCAAATGAATAGAACAAGAACACAAATCCAATAATAATACCCCAAAATACAAGTAAAATAATTATAAAATCTACTATGTAATGCGCAAATCGATTACCCTTAGTTGCGTATAAATCTGGAGTTACGGTAAACGTATTTGTCATAATTTTCAATTGAATATATGTAGCTAATATATTAATAAATAAGAAAAGCACCCCAACCGGGATGCTTTTCGTTTAAATTTGGGGTTCCCTCTTTCGAGGGAACTCACCCAATAACTATGTAATTAGTCACATTAAATGCCGTTATCCTTCACAACTAGCACATTCTTTCTTTTGCTTAAATTTCTGTGCTGCATTCATACTGTGCTGGTAATACAATGATTTAACACCTAGTTTCCATGCGTTAACATAAATTTTATTGATGTCTTTAACCGGCATATCTGGATGTACCATAATGTTTAAAGATTGACCTTGATCTATATGATATTGTCTATTTGCTGCCTGATAAATAATTGTCATTTGATCAATTTCAGAATAGGTTTTAAACACATCCTTTTCATGATCTGTTAGACCTTCTAAATGTTGCACAGAGCCATCATAATCACGAATGCTCCTCCAAATTTCTGGTGTATTCATTCCTTTCTCTTCTAAAAGCTCCAATAAATAAGGATTTTTAATCGTGGTTTTTATTTTCGCAATATCCTTTACATAACTGTTAGACCAAATTGGTTCAATACCTTGAGATACTTGTCCTAAAATAAAAGCTGAGGACGTTGTTGGTGCTACTGCGTTTAACGTTGTGTTACGTCTTCCGTAGCCTTTTAATACTTCTGGCTCACCAAATAACTTTGCCAATTCAACAGATGCTTTTTGTGATTTATCTTGAATTGTTTTAAATATTTCACTATTCAAGTTAAAAGCTTCCTGACTGTCAAAACCTAGCATTTTAGATTGCAATAACGAGTGCCATCCTAAAGCGCCCATTCCTAAAGCTCTATTTTCTTTTGCAAAATTATAGGCCTTTTCCATAAACAAAAAAGTTTGTCTATCGTCACGATCTAAAGAATCCCTGTAAACTTCTAATTTGGTAATAAACTCTTCTAGAACTGCATCTAAAAAGTACACCATGGTTTCAACCGCATCAGTATCTTTCCATTTATCGTAATGCAATAAATTTATTGAAGACAGAACGCATACAAAAGACCATTTCTCGTTTGTAGGCAACATGATTTCAGAACACAAATTACTTGCGTAAATTTCATGGTTTTTATCTTTATATACGTCTGGAGCGGTATTATTGGCATTATCCCTAAAGAATATATAAGGATATCCTATTTCGCCTCTACGTTGTAACACTTTTGCCCAAATGGCTCTTTTATCAGCATCACCAGCAATCATGTCTTCCATCCAGTCGTTACCAACAGTAACCCCATGTGTTAACTCTTGTATTGGATTTCCCTCTGTTCCAATTTCTAAAAACTCGTGAATATCATTATGCTCGATTGGTAAATAAGGCGAAAAACGACCTCGTCTCACAGAACCCTGACTTACAACATCTACCATTTTCTCAAACAACTGCATGATATGAACAGCACCAGAAGATTTTCCGTTGTTTTTTACTGGCGCACCTCTATGGCGCAATTTACCAAAGTAACCAGAAGTACCGCCTCCTAATTTAGACATCATGCCTACTTCCGATTGTGTATAAAGGATATCTCCCATATCATCAGAAATATGCGACCCAAAACAACTAATTGGCAAACCTCGTTTTTTACCAAAATTAGACCATACTGGAGATGCTAATGAGTAATAGCCCTCAGCCATATACCCATAAAACTTATCGGCAAAACCATCGATTTTTAAAATAGATTCTGCATTTTCTGCAATTTCTCTAATACGTTCTTCAGGATTGGTACCTTCAGTCAGATAACCAGATGCTAAAAACTGTCGGCTGTGGTCCGTTAACCATTTTATTTCTGGTTGTGCACTTGTCTTAGCTTCTTTTATCGCCTCTTTTCTGGCTTTTAATAATTCATCGCGATTAGAGGTTGTTGTTGTTTCTAAATTTACTTTTGGGTCAATTTCTAAATTCGTGTTGTTCATGGTTTAAAATAGGTCGTCGCTAGTTATACTTTTTGTTCTTTTACTATAATTTACAGAACGCTTCACGAAGAAATCTCCATGTTTTGTTCCAATGATTTCGTCGTCAAACCATTCGGTTTGCTCTAATAATGTATCGTTTACATCGAATACTTTTTCGATGCCAATGCTTTCCAATGAATTATTAAATCTGTTTTTTATAAACTCATTAATAACATCTTTTGGTAAAAATTCCAGTTCGCCAGCTTCAAAAATCCAATCGACCAATTTACTTTCAGAAATAAACGCTTCCTTACATAAATCCCTTACTATGGCACTATGTTCTTCACCAAACCACGTTGGGTTTTCATCTTTTATAATTCTAATAATATCAATTCCAAAATCACCATGAATTTGCTCTTCTTTTGAAGTTGCTTCAACAACATTAGACACCCCCTTAAGCATGTTTTTGTGCTTGTTGAAAGCCATAATTATTAAAAACTGCGAGAATAAAGACACATGCTCTATAAAAAGGGAAAACAATAAAATAGATTCTGCATACTCTTTGTTATCCTCACTTTTTGCATTCTTTAAAGCGGTTTCCAAATAATGAACACGTCTCATTATTACCGGCTTTTTCTTTAAATTCTTAAACTCATTATTAAGACCTAAAATTTCCAATAAATGTGAATAGGCATCGTGGTGACGCACTTCACTTTCTGCAAACGTTGCGCCTACCGATCCTATTTCCGGTTTTGGCATTTTATTATAAATCTCGCCCCAAAAAGATTTTACTGCAACTTCAATTTGCGAAATAGCAAGCATGGTGTTTTTAATAGCGTTTTGCTCTACAATGGTCAATCTTGTTTTAAAATCCTGAATATCGCTTGTAAAATTAAATTCAGAATGAATCCAATAAGAGTGTCTTATAGCATCTACATAGTCGTTAAGCGCGGGATATTCATAAGGTTTTAAGTTAATCCGCTTTTCAAAAATATTTGTTTTTCTACTTCTAGCCTGTTCGTCTCTGTATAGTATATAGGCTTTTGCAACACGAGGAAAAGAGCTTACCATCAATGTTTCCTCTACAAGATCTTGTACTTCTTCTACGGTAGGCAAATAGTTGTAGTCTATGCTTTTTCTATCTAATAGCTTTTGTAAAACATTTACAGAGATTGTGTTTGCATCTTCTTTAGTACCGTTTCCAACAGAAATCATTGCTTTTTCAATGGCATTAGAAATTTTATTTAAAACAAACGGGCTTGTTTCGTAGTCTCTCTTTATAATTTGAGTAATCTCCATGAGAAAAAATTTTAATTTAATGGATTAAATAATTAATGGCATAAATGATCTTTCTAAATGTTGTTCAGCAGTTCAAATACTAGCCTTCTTGCTTTTTTATAAAAATCAACAAAATTTACTTGAATTTCGAGAATACAAAGATTGTGAAATGATTAATATCTTTTCTAAAAAGACGGAAACGTTTTCAACAAGTTTTTAACAAACAATGAAACGCTTGAAAATCAATAAGTTTACAAAAAAATATAGTTATTTTGCTGAAAAACAAGGTTTTACAATTTTAAAAAAATAAAAAAGTTTACAAAAAAGAATCAAGTTTTAAGCATAAAAGCCTTTGTTTATAAGGCTTTTTCTGGAGTTTTTATTTGAATGTTTTGGAGTGTTAAAAAGTTTCTGCAACCTTTTCTAATTCGGCATACCAATCCTCGCCAAATTTGCGTATTAGGGCCTCTTTTACGAATTTATAAACGGGAACACCTAATTCCTCTCCAAGCTCACATGCATCATCACAAATTTGCCATTTATGATAATTTACACCAGAAAATTCTGTGTAATCTCGCACGCGAACGGGGTATAAATGACAAGAAATAGGTTTCTTCCATGAGATTTCGCCTTGATTGTATGCTTCCTCAATCGCGCAAAGTGCAGTTTTATGTTCATCAAAAATAACATAGGCGCAATCGGCACCGTTTATTAACGGTGTTTCAAATTCACCATCTTCAGTAGTTATAAAAGCACCTTGGTTTTCGATAACTGCAATACCTTCCTGTCGTAAAAAGGGTTTTACTTTTGGATATATGTCTCTAAGAACACCTGTTTCCTCTTTATCTAACGGCGCACCAGCATCACCATCTACACAACAAGCACCTTTACACGCACTTAAGTTGCATAAAAAATCTTTTTTTATAATCTCTTCTGACACAATGGTTTTTCCTAATTGAAACATAAAACTACTTCTAAAAATAATTTACAAAAATAGATAATCTTGACATTATTTTTAAGATAATTCAGTTTTAATACTATATTTTTGCGGAAAATTCAGAAATTGACAAAAAATGTATTTCTAAATTTTAAATTCCTGCCTTCGCAGGAATGACAATTTTATAAGTCTTGCAAAAAATTGCAAGTAATTTTTACTATTTAAAAAACTAGTGTCATGCAACTAAATTTTAAAGAAATAATTACTGCGTTTATGATATTATTTGCCGTTATAGATATTATCGGTAATATTCCCATTGTTATAGATTTACGAAAAAAAACAGGAAAAATTGAAAGTGGGAAAGCATCCATAGTCGCTGGTTGCATCATGATTCTTTTTCTTTTTCTTGGAAAAAGCATTTTAAACCTTATTGGTATTGATGTCAATTCGTTTGCAGTAGCTGGTGCGTTTATATTGTTTTTTATTGCACTTGAAATGATTTTAGGTATTACACTATATAAGCAAGAAGAAACCAATCCTTTGACTGCCTCTATTTTCCCATTAGCCTTTCCCCTAATGGCTGGCCCTGGAAGCTTGACAACACTTTTGTCGTTACGCGCCGAATTTAGAGTTGAAAATATTATCGTAGCCATAATTCTAAACGTTATTTTTATATTTGTGGTTTTAAAAACGTCTTCAAGAATTGAACGTTTTTTAGGAGCAAATGGCATTAACATTGTCAGAAAAGTATTTGGTGTTATTTTATTGGCCATTGCGGTTAAACTATTTGCGCATAATATAAAAGCTCTATTTATTTAAGCCCAAAACAATTACATTATTGAATAACGAATTATAAGAAATTTTAAACAGATGAAGTATTTCGCATATATCATTATTATTATCTCTATTGGCTTAGGTGTTTTTAACGTTCGTGAGATTGACATAAACGCTCCTTTTGAAGGTCAAAGCATGATTGGACTCATTACTATTTTAGCTTCACTTTGTGCTATTGTTTTAATGTTGATCTTATTAACGTCGAAACGTATCGAGGAAAAAGTAAAAAACAGGAAGTAACATGTATGATGCTTTAATTATTGGTGGAGGAGCCGCAGGATTATCTTGCGCATTGATTTTAGGTTCTGCAAAAGACAAACCATTTGCTCAAGGTAAAAACATAGCACTAATTGCACATCAAAAAACATCACATCTTCAAAACGCATTGTTCAATAATGTTTTAGGCTTATCTCCAAGCACCACGGGTGCTTCAATTTTAGAAAGTGGTAAAGCCCAACTTTCAAACTTATATCCTCATGTGGAACAGATTGAAAAAGAAAAGGTTTTAGAGATTTCTAAAGTTGAAAATTATTTTGAAGTTAGAACCAATAAAAACTCATATCAATCTAAAATAGTAGTGGTTGCAGTTGGCTACACCAATTTAATGCACATTAAAGGTTTAGAACGCTTTGTTGAACCTCATCCAAGAGCAGCCATTGAAAAAGACCGTATATGGTTGAAAAATGTGGACCACCTTATTGAAGAAAACTTATATGTTGCCGGCACTTTAGCAGGATGGCGTAGTCAGTTTTCTATAGCTTCTGGAAGTGGTGCGCATGTGGCTACCGATATCTTAACGCTTTGGAATGGTGGGAAGCATGCTAAGGTGCATGATAAGATTTCTGAGTAGTTGTTTACGATGAGACTTCTTGAAATTCCCATCACTATTGCTTTATTATTTTTAGCGTTTTAGGTTCGTTTTCTAAATATACTTTTATAAAATACACGCCAAAGTCCAAAGTAAGATTTTATACGAAATAAAAGTATTAATTTGACAAGTATTCGTTGAAAGAAAATACAAATAGGTTAAGTGCACTATTTTTTTCATCAAATCACTCCCCGTCCTCACTCAACTTAATCACCTCATCAATCATAATATCATGTTGATTGATGACTTCATCAAAAGCGCCATCACCAAAAATTTGGTCGGCTAGTGTGGCTTTTATGTATTGCTTTATTTCGTCGTAATAGGCAACAAAAGTCACTTTAGAATCAGACCTTATATTTAAATAATCTTGAAATTCAGAAGTCATTGCGTCACTCACTATAAAAGTTTCTATAAATTCTTTTCTGGTATAATTTTTAAAAGCATCACGGTTTTTTTCTAAAGTCTCAAACACAAAATAACCTATAATACCTCTGCGTTGTAAATAAGTAAGCGTTTCATTTTGCATAGATTTATCGACAGGTACAAAAACATCGGGAATAATTCCTCCGCCACCATACACCACTTTACCTTTTGGCGTGGTAAATTTTAGTGAATCCTCAACTTCAATTTTATCGCCATCTGATAATTCACCTGTTTCTAATCTTTTATAATAATCCTCATAATAATCCTTATTACCCTTATCATATGGACGCTGAATAGAACGTCCCGTTGGGGTGTAATATCTAGATACCGTTAAGCGCACCGCACTACCATCTCCCAAATCCATTTCTTGTTGCACCAATCCTTTTCCGTAAGAACGTCGTCCAACAATTGTCCCTTTATCATTGTCCTGTAACGCACCTGCCACAATCTCACTTGCCGAAGCCGAATTTTCATCAATCAATACATAAACAGCACCCTCTTCAAAATCGCCATCGCTGGTAGCAAAACTTTTTTCGATATGTCCACGTTTGTTTTTTGTAAATAACAGTAGCTTATCATCTTCTAAAAATTCATCTAAAATTTTTTCCGCAATTCCTAAAAATCCGCCCGGGTTATCACGTAAATCCAAAACAATTTGTTTTGCACCTAGACCTATTAATTTATCAAGTCCTTTTTTAAATTCCTTATATGTAGATTCCGCAAATCGGTTAATCTTTATATAGCCCAATTCCTCAGTAAGCATATAAGAAGCATCAACACTTTTAATGGGAATTTTACTGCGCTTCACTTTAAAATCCAGAAGTTCTGGTTCTCCTTTTCGAAATACTTTCAAAGTCACTTTAGAATTTAAAGGCCCTTTCAATTTTTTTATAATTTCAGGATCGCTTAAACCTTCTCCAAAAAGCGTGTCATTATCTGCCATCACAATGCGATCGCCTCCTCGAATACCAGCTTTGGCACTTGGGCCGTTTTCAATGGCACGAATCACAGCAATAGTATCTTTGTACGTATAAAAACTAACCCCAATACCCACAAAATCACCCTTCATGTTTTCGGTAACACGGGCCAAATCTTCTTTTGGAATATATACCGAATGCGGATCTAAATTCTCCAAAATACCGTTAACCGTTACATCAACAATACTGTCAGTATTAATCTCGTCCACATAGTCATAATCTATATAGTCTATAAGTCTATTGAGTTTTTCCTTTTTACTATTAGATGAAAATAATCGATCTGGAGCGTCGCTAAAATTTAGTTTTCCGCCAACAAAAATGCCAGCAGCAATAGCCACACCCAAAAACAACGGTAAATATTTTTTCTGAAACATTATGCCTTTATATCTTCAATTAATTTTAATTCAATACCTGCTTTTTTTAAGAATTTCAGCCCAGAATCATCTTTATAACCTTGATGATATACCACTTTCACAATTCCAGCCTGATGAATCAACTTACTACACTCCTTACACGGCGACAGCGTAATATACAAGGTTGCCCCTTTACACGACTGTGTAGAAGCAGCCACTTTCAAAATAGCATTTGCCTCGGCATGCAACACATACCATTTGGTATAACCTTCTTCATCTTCACAGAAATTCTCAAAACCTGAAGGTGTACCATTGTAGCCATCAGAAATTATCATTCTATCCTTTACAATAATCGCACCAACTTGCTTACGCTCACAATACGACAATTTACCCCACTCCTTTGCAATTCTTAAATAAGCCTTATCGTATTTTAACTGTTTGTCTTCCTGCATTAATTTTTATTATGGCTTACCTTCAATTTATAATCCGAAAGATAACTAAGCTTTCGTGTTCGGGGATCAGACTTTCTGTTCCAATCTTTTTATTCGTATCTCTCAAAAACGATTTCCTCTACTCCTAAAATCTCGGGACTTTACACAAACCCTGTAACGAAAATAGCATGAATGTATTTTAATTACAATGAATGCGCGTTAAAGTTTATACAAAAGTTTGCAAATAGATGGCAACATTTACTCAAAAACAGCATTATTCAAAAGCATTGGAATAACCAATCCTATAACAATAGACGAAATTACCATTACCCAATCGCGTTTTGAAAATCGAAATATAGTCTGCACCAAATATCCTAAAAACAGCACAATAAAGACGATGATAATTTGAGCAATTTCAATACCCAAAGCAAATTCTAACAGCAACACCAATTTTTGTTTTGAATCTCCCAGCAGCATTTTGAATTCGCGTGCAAAACCTAAGCCATGTATAAGTCCGAAAAATAAGGTTGTAAAAAATAAAATACCAATACGTTCCTTTTTAGCCCCTTTACCAGCAGTAAACACATTAAAAATAGCAACAACTAAAATAGTAATAGGAATTAAGAATTCAACCAAAACACCACTTACAGTTACAATGTTATAAGCCGCCAAACCAAGTGATAGCGAATGTCCTACTGTAAACACCGAAACCAACAACAAAACACGTTTCCAGTCTCGAAAAATATAGGGAATGGTAAGCACCATTAAAAATAAAATATGGTCGTAGGCGTTTATGTCTAGTACGTGTTTGGCACCTAATTCAACATTAAAAAGAAAATCGTCAAGCATAATAATAAGATTTTAGGGTACTTCAAAGATACGATTATTCAAAACGCTAAAAAAAGCAAACTATTACTTTTACATAAGTAAATATACTCAAATCAATAGCCATCTTTTTTGCCACGAATTCACTAATTAGTATGAATAAAAGATTCACGAAATTATTGTTCAAAAACGAAATCACAAATAGAAAAATCTAAAGATTATTAAAAATATTAGAGGAAGCATCAAAGAGGCGAAAATCAAAGTATAATTTCAACTATTTGAAACACACAAATAAGACAAAAAACACACTTTTATTTACTTATTTACACATTTTTAAGTCAAATAAGCAAAATAATTTTTATTATTTATATATATTTGATGTAAATAAGAAATTAATGGTTGAAAAAATTTCTAAATCGCAAGTACTAGAGCGTATTCAGTTTGAAAATTACTGGTGGCATAATAATAGCATAGAAGATGATTACAATGAAATGCAACGCAGACTGTATTTTGACATATTTAAACCTATGGTTTTAGATCGTTCAGTAAAAAGAGCGGTGGTGCTTATGGGACCACGTCGTGTGGGCAAAACAGTAATGCTACATCATACTATACAAGAATTGATAGAGCAAGGCATATCGGCAAGGAAAATAGTTTTTATCACGGTGGAAAACCCTATTTACACCAATATAGGATTAGAAGAATTATTTAAATATGCATTAGAAGCTACAGGAAACCAAGATGCCAAGGATTGTTATGTGTTTTTTGATGAGATTCAATATTTAAAGGACTGGGAAGTACATTTAAAAACATTGGTAGATAGTTACCGTAGCACAAAATTTATAGTGTCTGGAAGTGCTGCAGCAGCCCTAAAATTTAAAAGTAACGAAAGTGGCGCAGGTAGATTTACAGATTTTTTATTACCACCTCTTACCTTTTATGAATACATACACATAAATAGATTACAGCATTTAATGGTAGAGAGCACCCTTTTGTGGAAAGGGAAAGAACAAGTGTTTCATGATACGGTAAACTCGCAATTACTTAATGAGCATTTTGTTAAGTATATTAATTTTGGTGGCTACCCAGAGATTATTTTTTCGCCTCAGATGCAAAAAAACCCAGGACGTTACATTAAGCAAGATATTGTAGATAAAGTATTATTAAGGGATTTACCTAGTTTATACGGCATTAAAGATGTCCAAGAATTAAACAGACTTTTCACTACTATTTGTTTTAATACCGCCAACGAGTTTGATTATGAGGAGTTAAGCAGGACTTCTGGCGTAAAAAAGCATTTGATTAAGACCTATATAGAATATTTGGAATCCGCTTTTTTAGTGAAGAAAATTAGCCGTGTAGATCAAAGTGGCAAGCGTTTTAAAAGAGAAGTTAAGTTTAAAATGTACCTCTCGAACCCATCTTTATACGCTGCTTTGTTTACACCCTTGGCTATTACAGACGAAAAAAGAATGGGCAATCTTGTAGAAACAGCTATTTACGCACAATGGATGCACCGTGATTGGTTTAATCCATACTACGCACATTGGGGAAAAGGAGAAGTAGATATGGTGGGGCTTGACGACGGTAGCTTAAAACCAGTATGGGCATTAGAGATTAAATGGTCTAACCGCTATGTAGAAAAACCAAATGAACTTAAAAGTTTACTAGCTTTTTGTACTAAAAATAATTTAAGCTCTGCCCTTGTGACCACTATAGACAGCAAAGTGCAACAAGAATATAAAGGTGTGCAAATTCAGTATGTACCTTGTGCTACCTATGCTTATAACGTAGGTAAAAATACATTGGATAAAAAGTGACAATAGTCTTAATAAGAATTTATTTTAATGAAGAAGAAAGAGAACCTGCCAGCAGGAAAGAGCGTTTTTATTGCGGTAATTTCAAATGATAGATGGTATTATTTTATATTTGCACCAATAATGATAAAAAGCAACTATCAAATGTCTCTACGATTTTTTGTAATTTTAAGCACCTGTTTTATACTATTTTGCTGCAACAATTCCGCACAAAACTCAAGCGAAGCCAATAATGATGAAGAGTCCATTGAAAGCAGTATCTTGACCGAAGCGGAAATATCAAAATTAAAATACATTGAATTTACCCTAGACCCAAAAGCCGAGGTTTTAGCTGAACCATGGGAACCTTATTCCAGGCTTAAAACTACTATTGAAAATATTAAAAAAGCTGATTTTTCGTTTTTTGTTGACGATAACCAAGCCACTTTTGAGCTCATTAAAGACATGAGAAAAACCATTCCGGACACACTTAACAATCAAGCTGTTTTATCTAGAATTAAAATTATTGAGACCATGCTTTTCAAATTAGATGAAGCTTCAAAATTCTCAAATATTACAAAGTCTGAACTTTCGAAAATTGTAAAAGACCTGTTGATAGCGTTCTCAAACTTAAATTTTCAGATAAATAAAAAACTGGAGAAAGACAGTCAACAGATATTACGTCCAGATTAAATTTGATTCACAAAAAAAAAGGCGCATTCTAAAAAGAACACGCTTTACTCTTAAAAAATCTAAATATTATTTATTGCTTTGGTTGCCCTGCCGTCTGTGCCGCTTGTGCTTGCAGAGCCTGTTTTTGTCGCAACAATTCGGTTTTTGTAAGCTGTGTCAAACTAAAATTTGGAGATGCTTTTAATGCAGCATCTAAAATATCAACCGCAGCGTCTATATTATTTTTTCTATCTTTTTGAAACAAGTGCAGCGCCTGTAAATACATAAATGCGCTTTTAAGTTCTACTTGATAGGGCTGTTGTTTCTCATAGTAAGCATGCTTCATATCTGGTTTAGAATTTGCCAAACCGTAGTTGATATGCTTTAAAGATTCATCCAATTTTTGCAATTGCATGTTAAGCTCTGCCAACTCATACGCCAATTCTGGACTAGGCTGTCTTTTAAACAATTCATTAAAATGTACCAAAGCACGTTCTGGTTGTTTTACCGCTTTAAGAGCCATGGCCTTTACTTCTACTGCAATATCAGAATCATCTACTTTGTGGTCAATACCAATGGTGTTTAACGCCTGCATGTATTGGTTCTCACTCAAATAAATATATGCCAAAGTATCTTTTCTTGCTTCGCTAGGCACTAATATATTTAAATGCGTCATGGCACCAATAAGCCCTTGAATGTCGCCCTGTAAACGCATTTGGTCTCTATAAGCTTCAAAATGTTTTATCAATTCAGTATTGCTTTGAGCACCTATTTGAAGTGCGCTTGCAAATACTAAAAGCATTGCTAATCTTTTCATCGTCTATCTCGTTTTTAATTTAATGTCCAAAACTATAAAAATTTGGCAGTTATTCTCTTAAAAGTTTATTAATTGTTAGGATTAGTCTGCTTTATTTTTTTGGAGACTAATATGTCATAATTAAAGAACCCTTTTTTTGTGGTAAGCTCTATTTTCTTATATTCATCCAATTCTTTAAAATCACTTGCAGAAAAGACCAATTCCTTATTCTTTCCATTATAATTTATAATAAAATATGTTTTTTTTTCAGAACTGTTTTTTATGTTATAAGAGCCACTTTCTAGTATGTTATATTCAGTTATTGTTTTAACATCACTTGACAAAAAATAATTCAAAGCGAAAAATAAAAATAATACAATCCCTCCATAGCCTGCTAAGAAATGCATAAAAGGATATAAGTAGCGGTTTCTTCCCTCATATCTATATAAATCACTATAGTTTTTATAATCAATAAAGCTTGTTAAAACTCCAACTGTTAAAACAATTAGTACTGGAGTAATAAAATCTATTAGGGTTTTATAAATAATTGGTATTTGAGCAAACAAGAGAATAAGCCCAATAACGAATGTAGTCTCATAAAATATTTTTCTCTTTTTAGAATTTTTCATTGAAACATCTGAAAACTAAGGTATAATAATACTTTTTTTAACCACCACCGCATCATTCAAAACAAAAGGTTTCGGTATCATGCTCGAATATCTGTTTGGCACTTCAAATACATCATTATCCAACAAATCATAGGACGCTTCATATAAAACCAGTTTTGCTTTTTGGTCTTTCAGGAAACTCAAATTTAGCTCTAAAGGTTTGTTATTAGATACATAATAGGTTATTAATCGGTTTGATTTTCGACGGTTGAATTTATATGTACCATCTTCTTCAATCTCAAGTCCGTTTATTTTTAGGGTATTGAAAACTGTAGTTGTATCTGCAAAAACCTCAATTCTCTGTACCTTTCGTTGTGGTGTAATACATATATCTACAAATTTAGAATTGCCAATTATGGTATCGTTGGATACTTCAACAATGGGCTTTAAAATAGGAACGACATCAGCTTCTTTTGTAAACTCAATTTTAGTTTTGTATTTACTTGAAAGTACGTTTTGGTTTTTAGTTTCGGCAGGTTTTTTATCAAAGAAATTCGCTGTCCAATCGTCTAACTTTCTATCATAAGTTGCCCATTTTGCGGTATTGTCATCAGCATCTAAAATATACAATAGGCTATTTGGTTTTGGACGTTCTCTTGTAAAATCTGATTGAAAATGTGCCTTCACAAAATAAAATAACGCAAAAACTAAAAACAGATAACTCCAACGTTTTTTATGTCGAAAATAAGCAAACACCGAAACCAATAAGCCAAACATTAAAACCACCAACACGGTAGATGTTACCATCATTTTCAAACCTAAACCTACGGGAAACATTTGTACCAATGGAGAGAAAATAACCAAAGCTGGAAAACCCAATAAAGCCATGAATACTAAACTCGGTTTTTTTCGCCTTAACAGGATGAAAAAGCTTAACAGTCCAAAAAATACCGGAATGATAAAAAAGCTTGCGCCTTCTAACTTAAAAGCAATAAACCCACAAATAATCAGCCAAAAGAACAATGGTGCTACCATTAAACTTGCAGCATTGTCGGGTTTGAACACCTTACTATATATCAACAGACAAATAGCAATGGATAAGTACACAAAAGCAGCAATATAGATATGGCCGTTATAAGTAAAGCCCTGTAACATTTCACTATAATTTGGATAAAGCGCAAGTATGAGCTTCCAACCAAAAGCACCAACCAAGCCACAAGCTGCGAGGGCTCCAATAAATGCTGCAAACCCATTTCCTACAGGTTTTAATTCAATCCTTCTTTTTTTAAACCCATAGACTACCAATAACACAAACACCAAAACAGCCAAAATAAATAACGGCAAAATCCATGAATATGGGTAGGTTATCATTTTAAAATAGGGCACGTTAAAGAACACCAAATCATCAATACTTTTTAGTGTGTTTAAATCTGCTTCACTAAAATAATGTAGCAATGGCATTAAATAACTGCCTTGGTGTTCTAGGGTATTTCGATCTAATCTTTCGTAAGTATCTAAAGCGGTGTGGTAATCAAAATGGTCATCTACAAAGGCGAAATTGAATCCGTCAATATCTCCATCTTCCCTAAATCGTGTTAAATCGGTATCGTTAGGCAACATTTTATAAATACTATAAAACAAAGAATTCCCCAACGGATATTCTAAATCTGCCGAAGCAAACGCCTTAATTAAATTTGCATTTCCTTTGTTGGTTTCAACCAGCATAATGCTTGAACCCCCACTTCCCCTAGCCTCAAAATTAAGTGCTATTCCAACATCTTTTGCCCATGGGTGTTTGTTTACAAAAATATCAGCACCATTTAGCCCTAATTCTTCCGCATCTGTAATTAAAACAATTATGTCGTTTTTCGGAGTTTTATTTTCACTTATAAATGCTCTCAAACCTTCTAAAATAGCAACCACTCCAGAACCTGCATCACTCGCACCAAAAGAAGAATGTGGATCGCTATCATAATGTGTCAATAACAAAACTGCTTTCCCGTTTTCACTTCCTTTTAGTCTTCCTAAAATATTAATGGGTTTAGAAAACTCGCCGTCTTCATCTATAGAATAGCCTTCTTGTGTTTGCGTTTCCAAACCTAAATCTTGTAGGTTCTTCAAGATATAATCACGGACTTCCACATGAGCCTCGCTCCCCAAATAATGGGGTTCTTTTGAAATTTTTTTAAGATGAAGCAATGCCCTTTGTGTTGAAAATTGGTTATCGGGAGCATCGATGGTGGAAATATCACTTGGAATAATGGCTGAAAAACTCCAATAAATGGCTAAAATCATCAATACCAGTGCAGCGGCTTTTTTTATCATAATCTAAACACAGTAGTTCTTATTTATAAATGTACGTAATACCGAAAGAACGGCAAAAGAACTGATTAAATTCGTTTCTATTTCCTTGAGATAAAATTTGATTTAAATTTATTATCAATCAATTTGAAATTCATTTGGTAAAATTTATGATTGAATTTTTTACTTCATAATTACTTTTAGGAAAACTAAAAAATTTTAACTACATTTAGTTTTACTAAAAAAATTAAATATTATGGCTATAAAAAGTTTTCAAGGGGCAAGAAGACAACAGGGGAATGCAGGCGATGACACTCCTTTAAAAGTAAGTGATTACATGACAAGGGATTTAATAATCTTTACCAAGGAGCAAACTATAGAGACAGTAATGCAAACATTAATTAACAATAACATCTCGGGAGGGCCTGTGGTAAACGATAAAGACGATCTTATTGGTGTTATTTCTGAAACAGATTGTATTAAGCAAATTAGCGAAAGCCGCTACTACAATATGCCAATGCAAGATAAAACCATTGAAAATTACATGACTACAGATGTAGATACTATTGATGGTAATATGAATATTTTTGATGCAGCTACGAAATTTTTCGAAAGCAAAAGAAGACGTTTCCCTATTGTAGAAGAAGGGAAATTGGTGGGACAAATTAGCCAAAAAGACGTTTTAAAAGCTGCGATGAAACTTAAGGGGCAAACTTGGTAGTACTCAGTAAAATTCCAAAAAACAAGAACTAAATTCCAAAAAAAAGAAAAACCTACAGATTCCTTTGTTTTTGGTCTCTTGCTATTGGTAAATCGGTAATGATAATTTTGTGTTTTAAATCACTTTCCAGGGTTGCAATTTTAGAATAATTGTAACCTAAAATTTCTGTGTCTAAAACTTTCCATTTTGCAATGCCACCTACGGTAACGGTTTCTCCAACTTCTAAAATACGTTCGGAATAGCGCAACCTTTTATTAAAACCCAGAAGATTTTCACTCTTAATATTAAACTCTTCTAATAGTTCTTGAAACTCTGGAGTTGGGTCGTTTAAAAATCCCGAAGACACCGTTTTATCTTCAACTAAATAGCTTTTATAATTTTTAGGGGATTTTGAGGGTTTTATCATTACCACTTCTCCTTTTCTTTCAATAAAAAAGTCTTGAATATCTTCTTTTTCAACTAAGGTTTTCCAATATGAATTTTTACCGCCACTCTTTTTTTGTCGGATTTTAATTTCGTACGCCACACATTTTCGTTTACTGAACGGTGCAATAAATGGCTCATGCACATGCAACACCTTACCTGTTATTTTTGTTGGCTCATTGGTTCTGAATTGTAAAATTTCTTTGAATTTGAATTTTTTAAGATGCCTTAAAATGACTTGCTTTTTTCCGAAGTAATACACTAAAAAAGCAATTGTGATGGTGGCGCAAATTATTAAGGGAATTATAATTTCTGAAGACATTTATTTTTAGTGACGGTTTACCTATTAGTATTTAATTCTAAAAAATGTTACAAAAGGCTAGCTATCTCGTTTTACCAACGCATAATAATCGCCTTCTAATGGTAAATAGCCTTGATCGTAAACAAAATAATATACCGTTCCAGCTTTTGTCGTGTAGATGCTTGTAAAGTAATTAAAATCGAAACCAGCTTCAATTAGTTTTGCACGGGAGGTTTTTGTTTTTTTATCTGGATTTAGGGTTTCCAGAATTCTGTAATTTTTCCGAAGTCGGTTATTGGTGTTTCTAATGAGGTTTTTACTGTCTTTATTAACACGATTATTATAGGCATTTCGACAGCCATCACTACAGAATTTTTTATCAATTCTGCCTACGATTTTATCGCCACATTCTGGACATTGTTTTTGCATGTTGCTTGTTTTTAATTTTATACCATCTAAAATTACTCGATTCTATCTATCTTAAAATAAGTCTTTCGGTTTCTATAGAGAATTACCAACTACCAGCATAACTTAAATCTATATCTGATGTGCTTTTGAAAAAACCATATTGGTAGTTTAATATTTGCCTGATGTGTAAATAATCATGGGCTAACCAATTTCTTAGAAAGAATCCAGCAGACAGCTCGCCTAAATCTGGATGGGTTAGAGAGCTATTCCAATTAACATCAGTTTGCATTTTTAACCATTTAATAGAAATAGTACGCTCTTCTAAAAATAGCTGAAGTGTTTGATTATAATCTCTTGAAATGTACTGATGCTCTGTTACCCATCCTTCTGGATTTATAGGCACAAGTGGTTGCGTTGGATGTTCAAGAGCATGTTTTACACTGGCTCTAAAATCATAGATTTCTTCATCCAAAAGATGACCAATAATTTCGAGTAAACACCATTTTTCTGGTTTTGGTCGCCATAAATATTGATTTTCCGTTTTGTTTTTTAGAAGATTTTCGAAAACGCTATTATTATTTTCTAGTTGCTGAATAATTCCCTTAAACTCCATATTTCCTAATAAATATGGGCTAATGTACAAAATTTTTATCCATTTACAAACGACTACAAACATTTACAAACGATTTTAAGTAAGTAATTACCGAATAAAATTTGGACGCTGTTTGATATTTGCAATGTCGAATTAATACTGGACTTGTTTCAGTAACTCATTTACAAAACGACAATTAAGTAAAATTAAAAAGACCCTGAAACGAGTTCAGGGCATGGTATTAACTGTTTAACACGCTTGCCAGCGACGGCAGGTATAAAAAATTAGAAATTATGAACGCACTTAGAAACAAAGTACAGTTGATTGGCAACTTAGGAAACGATCCAGAAATCATCAATCTTGAATCAGGTAAAACATTGGCAAAATTTAATATGGCCACAAACGAAAGCTACACCAATAACAAAGGTGAAAAAATAACAGATACCCAATGGCACAACGTTGTTGCTTGGGGTAAAACCGCTGAAATCATTGAAAAATACCTCACCAAAGGAAAAGAAGTGGCTATTGAAGGCAAACTTACATCTCGCAGTTATGACGATAAAGAGGGCAACAAACGATACATTACCGAAGTGGTTTGTAGTGAACTTTTGATGCTTGGTAAATAATAAAACCAACGTATTAAATTAAAAGCAGGGTAATCCCCTGCTTTTCTCATTTTTTTAAACGTTTAGCAGTTGAGTCAGTTTGTTTGTTAAAATCTTTTTCCACTTCACTTAAAGCATTTTTGTTTTTTGCCTAAACATCGTGTATCTGGGATGTGCTTTTTCTAAAACTTTTTTATGGCTTAGTTGGTCTGGTAGAAAAATCTGAAATTCCGATTTTTCCCATCGCTGCTTCATTTTCAAGCTTAAATTTAAATGGTATTGAGAATTTTTATGGCTTTAAGATTTTTAGAATGTAATAATATTGAATCATAGGAGATAGAAATATCATTTTCTAGCTTTTCTTTCTGAAGTTTACTTTTTAAAGATACGAAGTGATAACGGTTAGCGATTAAACGTGTCTTGAAAAGATAACAAATTATAGCTTAGATATAAACTTCGACTAATCAAATTCACCATTAATCCATTGTTCAATTAATTCTTTTGAAGGTCTTTCTACATTAGTACAAAAATAATCTTTATCACAAAATTGACATTTTTCAATCAATTCATCTATTACATTACCAATTGCAAATTCGAAAGAAACGAGGACTTTAATTAGAACATAACTCCAAAAATTTTCGATGGATTCAAATTCAGAATCTGAATGATTGCAAATTATTATCAATTCATCTTTTAGTTTTTGCTCTCTTTCTGGCCCTATATTTTCCTTAGATCTTAGCACAAAATAATAACGCAGTTTATTTCCTTTTCCTCCTAATCCTGAAGAAATAAATGCAATGGGTTCGTCCGATAATTGATGTTCTAAATTCATTCTCGCAAATTTTAGAGCGACATTTGCGAATTCTTTAAATTCCGGGTTATTATTGTTCTTAATTATTTTTTCAATTTTCCGATAGCTTTTTACATCTCCAATATCAGCAAGTCTTACCAAGTTTTCTTTATCTGAAAGCTGAATTAAATTTTCTTCAATTTCTAATTGTTTGTCATCAATCTGTTTACTTATTTTATAGAATTCTTTAATTTTATCTTGATAGATTTCACTCTCAATTACCCGAAACTCATCTGGAATTGATTCGAGTATTTTCTGAATGTCTTTTCTGTCTTGTTCTCTCATTTTCTTTTTGTTCGCACCGAATGCTCTAATATAATAGATTGGTGGGTTGTTAAGTATGTAATTTTGAAAACAAAAGCCCTTGTCAAACTGAGACTTTCGACTCCGCTCAAGACAGGCTAAAGTCGAAGTTTAAATATTCCGAAAACCAAAGCATTTCGTCACGATAACTATTGGGAGCGCTCAAAGAGACATTTGGCTAAAATAACGATTTATTAAAGAGTCTCTTCTACTTCTTCACATTATCCACATTAAAATACCCGCCCTTATTTTCAGTCCTTTCCAAAGATTGCCTGATAATTAAATGCGCCACATTAACCATGTTTCTCAGTTCACAAAGCGAGGTGGTTATTTTAGATTCCCGATATAAATCTTCAACTTCTTCATAAATCAAATCTAAATGTTTAATGGCTCTTTTTAAGCGTTTTTTGCTTCTCACAATCCCAACGTAATCTCGCATTAGGGCTTGTAATTGTTTTAGGTTGTGCTGAATTAATATATGTTCTTCTGGAATAGAAGTACCTTCATCATTCCAATCTGGAATATTAATGGCTATAGATTTATAGTCGTTTTTAGAATGGTATTTAAAAATATTATGCGCATACACCAAAGCTTCTAATAATGAATTTGAAGCCAACCTATTTGCACCATGCAAACCAGTTCTTGTACATTCCCCACAGGCAAATAAATTAGCAATGGTGGTTTTTCCTTTTTTGTTCACTTTAATACCGCCACACAAATAATGGGATGCTGGCACAACGGGAATCCAATCGGTTTTTATATCAATATGATGTTCTAAGCATTTATTATAAATATTTGGGAAATGTTCACAAAACGCATCCATATCTAAATGGGTACAATCAAGATACACATTTGGTTCGCCCGATTTTTTTAATTCACTATCTATACTTTGGGATACAATATCTCGAGACGCCAATTCGGCACGATCGTCGTAATCCAGCATAAAACGTTTGCCTTTTTTATTTCTTAAATAGGCGCCAAAACCTCTTACGGCTTCAGAAATTAAAAATGAAGATTGGCCCTTTGCATCATACAAAGCAGTTGGATGAAACTGCACAAATTCCATGTCCTTGATACGTGCTTTTGCCCTATATGCCATAGCTATGCCATCGCCAGTAGCAATTACTGGATTTGTAGTATGCCCATACACACAACCAATACCTCCAGACGCCAACAAGGTACTATTGGCTTTTATTGTAAAAATTTCTCCTGATTTCTGATTAAAAACATAAGCGCCATAACAAGTTAATTCATCTAAATCAACTTCTGGTAAATGATGGTTTGTTATTAAATCAATGGCAAAATGGTGCGGTAAAATGGAAATATTTTGTAATTGATGCGCCTTACTTAATAGTGCGCGTTCAATTTCGTAACCCGTAATATCTTTGTGATGTACAATTCTGTATTCTGAATGCCCACCTTCTTTTCCCAAATCGAACTTCCCGGAATCATTCACATCAAAATTGGCGCCCCAGAGTAGCAATTCCTCCATTCGGTCTGGACCTTCTTTAACTACCATTTCAACAACATCTTCTTTACAAAGTCCGTCGCCAGCAATTAAAGTATCTTTAATGTGTTTTTTAAAAGAATCTTCTTCTTTATTGAGAACGATTGCAACACCCCCTTGTGCATATTTAGTGTTAGATTCGTCTTCGCTTGCCTTGGTCACAATAACAACTTTCCTGTCGGGAAATTTTTCCGCAATTTTAACCGAAAACGTTAAGCCAGCAATTCCAGAACCTATCACTAAATAATCTGCAGTCATTATTTTATTTTATCAAATTGAATACTAAATCCTATTTCCGATGGTTCGGGAATAGCTATGGGGATTGGTTTCCTAAATTTTAGCCATGAATTACACTAATTAAAACGAATCTATTTGTGAATAAAAGCTAAACTACGCATTTAAATTTCACGAATGAGTCTGTCTGAAAAGTCAATATTTAGTTTAAATGTCATATTGAGCATTAACGAGAAACAAAATATTTTTTGTTTTGAAGGTACGAAGCATAGCTTTATGTAAATACCTTGCATTTCAATATATTAAAACTTCGACTACGCTCAGTTTGACAATAATCAACCACTTTTCAGACCACCTCATTTTGACAACTCCAACATGCGTTCGATAGGCAATAATGCACGTTCTCGAATTTCTTTAGGCACATCGATTTGTGGAGATTCATTCAGCATACAATCGTATAGTTTTTGAAGGGTGTTCATTTTCATAAAATGGCATTCGCTACACGCACAGGTATTATCCTCTTTTGCAGGTGCAGGCACCAATTCTGTATTGGGCACTTCTTGCTGCATTTTGTGTAAAATACCGGCCTCGGTAGCCACAATAAATTTTTGGTCCTGATGCTCTTTTACATAATTTATCATTCCAGAAGTAGAACCAATATAGGTTGCTGTATTTAAAATATGGGTTTCAGATTCTGGGTGTGCTATGATTTTATAATCTGGATATTTTTTATGCAATTCTATCAACTTTTCCATAGAAAAGGCTTCGTGAACGATACAACTCCCGTCCCAAAGCAACATGTCCCTTCCTGTTTCATTGATGATGTATTGTCCTAAATTTCTATCTGGCGCAAAAATAATTGGGGTTTCCTTCGGAATAGAATTTACAATTTTTAAAGCGTTTGATGATGTACAAACAATATCAGTTAATGCTTTAATCTCTGCGGAACAATTCACATAAGTAATCACAACATGGTCCGGATGCGCTTTTGTAAATTTCTCAAATTCTTCTGGCGGACAAGAATCTGCCAGCGAACAGCCTGCATTTAAATCTGGTAAAACCACCGTTTTATCCGGACTTAAAATTTTAGCGGTTTCTGCCATAAAATGCACACCTGCAAACACAATCATATCCGCATCGGTTTCGGCTGCTTTTTGGGACAAGCCCAAACTATCTCCAACATAATCTGCAATATCCTGTATTTCGGCTACTTGATAATAATGTGCCAAAATAACAGCGTTTTTCTCCTTTTTAAGGCGTAGTATCTCTTTTACTAAATCCATTTTAAATTCTTATGAATGGTTAATAACACACCAAATTTGGTATATTCCAACGTGTTAAGATACAAATATCTTAAATAAAAAGTTCAATAATATGTTATTCTTCTGAAAAAAGGGCACCGTTTAAGTACCCTCAATCAATTTGTGCAAATTCTAAAATATCATCAAGTAAACAGGTTAATTATTGGCAAAACCAAAATACTCGTTTTAAGAAGAAACTAACTCATTTGGTTTATTTGATATATTTTGAATATCCAAAAGCATTTGATTTAAAGTGGCTTCGCTTTTTTCTAATTCAGATTGAATCGTGTTTTTTATAGCACTAAAAACATCTTTCACTTCAACAAATAAGTTTTGGTAATACGCAATTCCCTCCTTCATATTATTGGTAAAAGTCATCAGGTATTTCTCCTCTTTTTTAGTCATTGTTATTTTAGACGCTTCAAACTTATTTTTTAAATAATCTATATAAATATGTAATTCTTTGATGAAAAGATTAGGACGATCTGTTCTGGAGATCACGTTCGCTCTTCCATATATATGGTCGGTCATGTTTTTAAGGCTCATGACTTTAGAATAATACGCCATATTAGGCCCGGGACATATTGAAACACCTTTGCCCTCAACTTTAGTATCCAAATCATAGGCTAACAATGCCGAAGTCCCCAAACCTACACAAGTACATGATTTTTCAATGATTTTATCATATGCTTTTTTATGTGCTTCAGGCTCTAAAGTTTGTTCGTTTAATGCTTTAATTTTTAGAAATTGATATTCTCTTGATGCAGTACACATCCCTTTTTCCTTAAATTCCCTGTTTAATGCCACAAACTTTTTTGGGCATGAACTCCCAGGTCTGTTTTTATCAATTAAAACCTGTTTTTCTAAATCTTTGGTATTGTCTTTTAGGTTATTAAAAGGCACGCCAAGGGGAGAAATATCACTTAAATATAAATCTTTCTCTTTTGCTTTTGCTAATTTATTTAACGTATCATCATCAACCGTAGTTGCTTCTGGCACTAATAAAAACGGACTTCCCCAACCTACGGAATCTAAATTATAATGTTCTAATAAAAATGTGTGTTCCTCTTCTGTTCCTACACCACCTTGAGCCGTAACCCCAAAACTCAATGCTTCTGATGGTACAATTTTATTTTGATTTAGAAGCTCTTGTTTTAAAACACTTTGAATGGTGTCATGCAGTTCATTTCGCCTTTCCTTAAATTCCGCTAAAACAGGTCCTAATAAATAACCATCGGTTGCAAACGCATGTCCGCCACAGTTTAAACCAGATTCAATTCTATATTCTGAAACCCACAATCCTTTTTTTGCTAAAAATTTTCCTTGGATAAGTGCCGATCTATAATCACTCACTTTTAAAATAATTCGCTTTTTAAAATTTCCGTTTTCATCTGGAAAAAAATCATCAAATTGAGACATATAGGCAAATAACCTAGGATTCATTCCTGCGGATAAAACAACTGAAGAATTCAATTTACTATTTGCAAAACCTCTAAAAGCAGCATGCGCATCGTTATATTCAACAGACAGTTTTTCGTCTTTCTTGTAGTTATCCTTATCTACTTTGGTCATGATATTTACATCAATACTTCCAGCAGTTAACGATTCACTTGCCCATTTTTTGATTTCAGAAAAACTAAACCCTTTTTCCGTCATCTTTTTAAATTCGGCTTTAAGCTTAGAACCATCGGGAAGCATGTTTATATAAGCGAAAAGAGCTTCACTTTTATCTGATGTTATGTTTTTTAAAGACTCAAATTTTTCGTCCACCAAATCGCTCATCATATTTAAATAAGACGTAATTCTTTTGGCTCTAAAATCTTCAATTTTATCAGTAATTTCGGTATAAGGCATTTTGAATTTTTCGCTGTACATCTTTCTTAATTTTTCCAGAAGAATATCATCTACCAGAGAAATTACAGAATCCATACCGTATTGCGCCACTTTTAATGGCGAGTCTATTGTAAAACCAATTCCCATTACGGGAATATGAAATGAATGTGCTTTTTTCATAATTATTAAATTAATCGGCAAAGATAAAACTAGTAACCCCCTTAGAACATGACATTTATCATACTCTCAGTATTGTGTTTCTTTATAAAAAAATAAAATAGCTTAATTATTATAGAAAAAAAGTCCTCTTTTTAGATTAAGATAATTAGCAAGAAACAGCCATAGCCCCCGTTTTATTTAATTATTCACAATAAGAATTCGGGAAACATCAAAAATTGATAAAACTTAAAATCATGTGGGTGGTTCAGTAAACCTTTAGTATTTTTATGGCTAATTTTTACTCAAACTGAATTATGTCTGTAGAACCAAAGTTAACGAGATTCAATCAAACCGTTTTGTCAAAATATCAAATATACAACAGTATATTTATGACCCTGCCCTTTGATGCTGTTACAAAAACGGGGGTCTTATTGCCGTTGTTTCATGAAACTTGTGAAAAAGGTTTTAAAAAAGGAGACAACCCTACTACAATAGTAGAAGCATTTTTCTCGAAATACCAAGCGCGAAGAAATAAGGAAAGCCAAATAAACCTATTGTTCAGGTTTATTCAATATATCGAAAGACAAGTAGTTTTATTTGATGCCATAGAAGATGCTGCTTTTCCTGTGGTAAACAATATGGATGGCATTGGGACACTAAGAAACCTTAAAGGCTCTGCTACTTCCGAAGGAAATATAGAAGAATTAAAAGCATATCTTGAAGAATTCAAAGTCCGTATCGTTTTAACGGCACATCCTACGCAATTTTATCCAGGTTCGGTTCTTGGGATCATTACCGATTTAACAAAGGCAATTGAGGAAAATGACCTTTCAGGAATAAGCAATCTGTTCGGGCAATTAGGAAAAACACCTTTCTTTAAACATAAAAAACCAACTCCATACGACGAAGCAAAAAGCTTAATTTGGTATTTGGAAAATGTATTTTATCAATCTTTTGGCGACATTTACAATTACATTCAAACTAACATATATGCCGACGGAAAGAAGCACAACGATATTATAAATATTGGGTTTTGGCCTGGTGGAGATAGAGACGGAAACCCTTTTGTTAAGCCAAAAACAACCCTGAAAGTTGCTGCAAAACTTAAAAAATCCATTCTTAAAAAATATTATGGAGATTTAAAGAATTTAAGACGCAAACTTACTTTTAGAGGTGTTGAGGAGCGCATTATACGTTTAGAAACCATACTGTATGACTACAGTATTGATTTAAAAACGAAAAAGAAAATTACCGTAAAAGAACTGATAAAGGAGTTACTAAGTATTAGAGATGTCGTAGTTGAACAACACCAATCTCTGTATGTTAACGACATTAACAACCTGATAAATAGAGTGCATCTTTTTGGTTTTAGATTTGCGACATTAGATATAAGACAGGATAGTAGAATCCACCACTCGGTTTTTACAACTGTAATAGATCATTTAATAGAAAGAGGTAATTCTTCATTTCCTGCCAATTATCATGATTTATCTGAAAGCGAGCAAGTAGAAATTCTCTCAAAAGCCAATGACGATATAGATGATTTAGATGTTTTTGATGATGAAATGACCAGGAATACTCTTAAAACCATTGCCATAATTAAAGACATTCAAAAAAGTAATGGTGAGCGTGGCGCTAATAGATACATCATTAGCAATAACCAAACAGCACTAAACGTCATGCAATTATTCGCCATGTTAAAAATAGTGGCTTTTAAAGACAATCTTACTGTTGACGTTACACCTTTATTTGAGACTATTCCAGATTTAGAAGACGCCCCTGCCGTTATGGAACAATTGTACCAAAACCCTGCGTATATGGCACATTTAAAAGCCAGAGGCAACAAACAGAATATCATGCTCGGATTTTCTGATGGCACCAAAGATGGTGGCTATTTAATGGCGAACTGGGGCATTTACAAAGCCAAAGAATTGTTGACTGAAATATCCAGAAAATATGATATTACTGCAATATTCTTTGATGGTCGTGGCGGACCGCCAGCAAGAGGTGGTGGAAAAACGCATAACTTCTACTCATCTTTAGGCCCTACAATTGAAGACAAAGAAGTACAGATTACCATTCAAGGACAAACGGTAAGCTCTAATTTCGGGACTTTAAATTCGTCGCAATACAACTTAGAACAACTGATAAGTTCTGGTATTAAAAACAGAATTGATGGAGAGAAAAACAAATTATCTGATGACGATAGATTTGTAATGAATGACCTTGCAGTAACTAGTTATGAAACTTATAAAGACTTTAAAAACCACCCAATGTTCATACCCTATTTGGAGCGTATGAGTACTTTAAAATACTATGCAAAAACCAATATTGGGAGTCGTCCTTCTAAAAGAGGAAATTCAGATAAATTAGTGTTTTCAGATTTAAGGGCCATTCCCTTTGTAGGTTCTTGGAGCCAGTTAAAACAAAATGTACCTGGTTTTTATGGTGTAGGTACTGCCTTAAAACAATACGAAGACAGAGGTGAATTTGAAAAAGTAGAACAACTTTACAACAATTCTAAATTCTTTAAAACATTGTTGGAAAACAGTATGATGTCATTAACAAAATCATTCTTTGATTTAACGAAATACATGGCACAAGACGAAGAGTTTGGTGATTTCTGGAAAATTATTTTCACAGAATACGAAACCACTAAACGCTTACTTTTAAAGCTTACCGGCTATAAAGAACTAATGGAGAACGAACCAGCCGGAAAAGCATCTATTCAGGTTAGAGAGAATATTGTTTTACCATTATTAACTATTCAACAGTTTGCCTTGAAGAAAATTCAAGAACTTGAAAAAGCAGGTGTTGCTAAAGATGATCCTGAAAAGATTATTTACGAAAAAATTGTAACGCGTTCTTTATTTGGTAATATTAATGCAAGTAGGAACTCCGCGTAATTAGAATACTTATATAAAATTAAAAAAACGCTTCTTCTATGTTTAGAATAAGCGTTTTTTTTGCTGAAATGGCATAAATTCTATTTCAAAGTATCTCCGCCACGCTCACCTGTTCTAATCCTGTAGCATTCTTCTATATTTGAAACAAAAATTTTACCATCACCTACATGACCAGTACCCGCAGATCTAATAATAGCCTGAATTGTGGCAGCTTCAAAATCGTCATTTATAACAATTGAAAGATACCTACGCTGGATATCGCTGGTACTATATTTAACACCTCTATAAACGTGCCCTTCCTTTTCGTTCCCTATCCCGGTAACGTCCCAATAGGAAAAAAAATTAACTCCAACTTCATGAAGCGCTTCTTTCACTATACTGTACTTTGACTTTCTAATAATTGCTTCTATTTTCTTCATGATGATAGTTTTTTTAATCGTTATTATAAAGGTAAAAAATAATAATTTTAACTGAAGTGAAGTCTGAAACAAAAAATGCCCCACGAAACCGTGAGGCATTTTAACACAAACTAACTAAACTAATTAAGAATTAATGCTCGTTCAATCGGAAATCTGGATATGCATCCATGCCGTGTTCGTGAGCATCTAAGCCTTCTAATTCTTCTCTTTCAGAAACTCTTATTCCCATCGTTTTCTTCAATGTGAATATAATAAGGAAAGATGAGACAATACAAAATGCTGCATAACAAGCAACACCTGTTAATTGAATTAAAAACGTATGATCTGGATTGGTTGAAAATATACCAACTGCTAAAGTTCCCCAAATACCACATATTAAGTGTACAGCTATAGCTCCAACTGGATCATCTAATTTTATAGCATCTATAAAAGATACTGCAAAAACAATAAGCGCACCTGCTATTCCACCAATTATTATAGCACTTTCTGGCGTCATCACATCAGCACCAGCAGTAATACCAACTAATCCTCCTAAAATACCATTTAAAAACATCGTTAAATCTAAGTTTTTATATCTCAAGAAGTTAACTAAAGCAGCAATTACACCACCTGAAGCAGCAGCTAAACAAGTTGTCACTAAAGTTAATGATGTTAATTCTGGATCGGCAGAAAGCACAGAACCTCCATTAAATCCAAACCATCCTAACCAAAGTATTAAAACACCAGCAGTTGCCAAAGGAATGTTATGCCCTGGGATCGCTTGAGGTTTTCCGTTTTTAAATTTCCCAATACGAGAACCAAGTAAGTAAACAGCAACTAAAGCTGCCCATCCACCAACAGAGTGTACAAGTGTAGAACCTGCGAAATCATAGAACCCCATTTGATCTAGGAATCCTCCACCCCATTTCCATGAGCCAGCAATTGGATAAACCAATCCAACATATATTACTGTAAAAATCATAAATGCTCCAATCTTCATACGTTCTGCGACAGCACCGGAAACAATTGTTGCAGCGGTTGCGGCAAACATGCCTTGGAATAAGAAATCTGTCCACCAGGTGTAGCCACCATCAGCATATTCTGGAGTCATTCCGTTTTCAGGAGGTGCTATACCAAATCCTGCAAAATCAAATACGCCTGCAGAACCTTCTGCAAAACCGGGATACATTAAGTTAAACCCTGCAATATAATATAACAACAATCCTACTGTTATAATAAATATATTCTTGAATAAAATATTAATTGTGTTTTTTTGTCTTGTTAACCCAATTTCTAAAAATGCAAAACCTGTGTGCATAAAGAAAACGAGTGCAGTACAGATCATCATCCATACGTTATTTGCTGTAAATAATCCTTCCATAATTATAAAAGTTTTTTTTAAATGTTATTATTTTAAAGTGTCACCACCTTTTTCTCCTGTTCTTATTCTGTAACATTCATTGATGTCTGAGACAAATATTTTACCGTCTCCAACTTCTCCCGTACTTGCAGCTTCAAGAAGCGTTTTAATGGTTATTTCTTCAAAATCATCATTTACAACTATTGATAATTGTCTGCGTTGAATATCACTCGTGCTATAAGACACACCTCTGTAAACATGACCTTCTTTTTCATTTCCTAAACCAGTAACATCCCAGTAAGAGAAAAAGTTTACGCCAACATTGTGCAATGCATCTCTAACCGCACTATACTTGGACTTTCTTATAATTGCTTCAATTTTTTTCATATTTAAATGTGTTTAATTGATTAGTATATAGAATTAAGTAGTCTCTAAGTAAATTTAAAGACTACTTAATATTTATAATTTAGAATGAGTAGATTGCAGCTAGCACAAAAGAACCTAAGCTTTTAGATGGCATTAAATCGTTATCCATAAAAGTTCCGTCCTCACTTGCAGAATCCAATCTAAGTTCTGGCTTAATAGTTAAATTATCTATCTCTAAACTCCCTGTTAGAGTTACAGCAAAGACAGAAGCATCTCCATTAGTATCATAAGTTCCAATGGCTCCTGAACCACCATCGGCCTCCATAAAATACTCCCCTCTTAAACCAATAGTAAAAGCATCAGAAGTAGCCAACTGAGGGTATAAAGCGACACCTGCAAAAGAACCACCATCTACAGAACCAACATCTTCATTTTTCAAATAAGCCGCATTGATTCCCAAGTAAAAATCATCAGACAGATCAAACCCACCCGTAAAATCAATTTCAGTAAAAGAAGGATCAATTAATACATTTAAGTACTGACCAGAATATCCTAATTGCGCTCCAAATGCATAATCACCTGTGGCGTTAAATTCCGTAGCATCAGTATCATTCATAACACCCAACATTAAACTAAAATCTTCAGACAATGCAATATCAGCTTTTAATCCTGTATGGCTAAAAGGACCATAAGAGAACAAGTAAGATGTACTGTAGTTAAAGTTTGCAGTTGGAGAAATAACCTCATACCCTAAAAAGGTATTAAAGTTACCCATTGTTAAAGTTACGGATTCACTAACATTCCAGTAAGCGTAAAGTTGGTTTACAATATTACCTGTAGATAATGTAGCACTTGTAGGAGCTACAGCAGGCGAACCAAAAATAGCATCAGTACCTCTTGGTCCAAATACTAAATCGGCAACAAAACCTACTTTTTCGCCTTCATAAGACATAACAACATTTGCCATACCTAAAGCAAAACCTGGTAAATTAGCGAAAGACGATCCTGGGGCAATTGCGTTTTCATCATTTGGAGCATTTAAGTTTGCTCTATAGTATGCATCCACACTACCACTAACACTAAATTTTTTTTCTTCAGCCTCTTGAGCAAATAATATACTTGCTGTAAAAAGCATTGTAAGAGTCAATAATTTTTTCATAATGTTTAAATTTTGGTTATTAATTTTTAAAATTTATTTCCTTAAGACGGGGCTAAACTATTTAAAAAAGATATGTCCCCCTAAAAAAACAGGGGCATTATCTGCACTTTTATTGTTTTTTTAGTTTTACCCCTAAATTTTTAGGGGTATCATGTTATTTTTGAAATTTTATGAATAATCAGCAATTAAAGAGTTTGAATAATTGTCAGGTTTTCTGCCTTTTTTGTGCTATTCTTTCTAAGAAAATCAATATTTCTTCGTTTTATTTCACGAATTCCTATTTATAGATATATTATCGATTGAATATTTAGTAAAATATCTCGTTATTATTGATATAAACCCATTTTTAGGTTCACTTCGATTAAAAAATCGAAATAATGAAATCCGCATTATTGTAATTCGAAACCTAGGGCGTATCTTAGCGTCTCAACTCGAGTTTTAACTAATATTTTGTTGATTATGCTGAAGAAACAAGGACTATATTCCCCAGAATTTGAACATGAAAATTGTGGTGCTGGTTTTATTTGTAATCTTAAAGGAGAAAAAACAAATCAAATCATACATGACGCACTAGAAATTCTAGTGAAGTTAGAGCACCGTGGCGGTGTTAGTGCAGATGGAAAAACAGGTGATGGTGCTGGTTTGTTAATTGACATCCCTCACGATTATTTTAAGCGTGTTTGTGATTTTAAAATCCCAGAACAAAGAGAATATGCCGTGGGAATGGTTTTTTTACCAAAAACTTCAAATCAATACAAATACTGTAAAGATACTTTTGAAAACGAAATAAAAACTCAGGGATTAACTGTTTTGGGATGGAGAGAAGTTCCTGTGGACTCAACACAGTTAGGACAAATTGCTTTAGCTTCTGAACCAAAGATTGAGCAATTGTTTGTTGGTAAAACCGAAACTATTGACGAAGCTACGTTTAAGGCTAAATTATACGCTGCTCGTAAAATTGCCGAACATGCCATTAGAAAATCAAAAATCTCTGAAAGCGGTTATTTCTATGTCCCTAGTTTATCAAATACAACCATAATATATAAAGGTATTATCATGCCTGAAGATATTGGCCCCTATTATACCGATTTACAACAAATAGATTTAGTAACGCGATTGGCATTGGTGCACCAACGCTTTTCTACTAATACAATGCCTACTTGGGAATTGGCGCAACCGTTCCGCCACATGTGTCAGAATGGTGAAATTAATACCCTTCGTGGTAATGTAAGCCGCATGCGTGTTCGTGAAGAAATTATGAAAAGTGATGTTTTCGGGCCACAAATAGATAAATTATTCCCTATAATATTACCAGGAAAATCAGATTCGGCCTCTATGGATATGGTGGTTGAATTATTAACACATACAGGACGCTCATTACCCGAAATCATGATGATGATGATTCCTGAAGCATGGGAAAAGCACGCTACCATGTCTGAAGAACGTAAAGCGTTTTACGAATACAACGCCTGTATCATGGAGCCTTGGGATGGCCCTGCATCTGTGCCTTTTACAGATGGCGATTATATTGGTGCATTATTAGACAGAAACGGATTAAGACCTTCAAGATATACGGTTACTAAAAGTGGAAAATTGATCATGTCTTCTGAAATTGGTGTTGTAGAAGTTGCACCAGAGGATGTTAAAGAACACGGAAGATTAGAACCGGGAAAAATGTTCTTGGTGGATATGAACGAGGGACGCATCATTGGAGATGAAGAAATAAAAAGCAAAATAGTCTCAGAAAGACCTTATAAAGAGTGGTTAGACAAAACGCGCTTACATTTAAAAGACGTTCCTTATACTAGCGAAACTTGCCCTATTGAAACTATAGATATAAAAACACGTCAACGTTTATTCAACTATACGTTTGAAGATATTCAAGAGGTTATTACACCAATGGCACAAGTTGGCAAAGAAGCTCTGGGATCTATGGGTATTGATACACCTTTAGCTGTTTTATCTGATAGACCTCAACTCATTTCTAACTATTTCAAACAATTATTCGCTCAGGTAACAAACCCGCCTTTAGATGGTATTCGTGAAGAAATTGTTACAGACATTAGTTTAAACTTAGGAAAAGACAGAAATATTTTCAGCATTACAGAAAGACAATGTAGAAAACTACGAATTCAAAACCCTGTTATTTCCAATGGCGATTTAGAAAAAATCAGAACCATTGATATTGACGGTTTTCAAGCTGAAACCATCCAAATGCTTTATCCAAAAGCACAGGGTATGAATGGTTTAGAAGATGCACTTGACGATATTATTATTCAAATTGAAAAAGCCTTATTAAGAAAAACGAATATTATCATTCTTTCCGATAGAGGCGTAAATCAAGAATTTGCCCCTATCCCTGCTTTATTGGCGTGTTCTTATGTAAACCATCAATTGAATCGTTTACGTAAGCGTTCTTATTTCGATATTATTATTGAATCTGCAGAACCTCGCGAACCGCATCATTTTGCAACCTTATTTGGTTATGGCGCTTCTGCTATCAACCCGTATATGGTTAACGAAATTATCAGAATGCAAGTTAAAGAAGGCTTCATTACTGATATGGACGAGCAAAAAGCAGTCGATAATTTCAATAAAGCGATTGGAAAAGGCATTCTAAAAGTGATGAATAAAATTGGAATCTCGACATTACACTCGTATAGAGGTTCTCAAATTTTCGAAATTGTTGGTTTCAATTCCCAATTCGTTGAAAAATATTTTCCTTATACAGCTTCAAGGATAGAAGGTATCGGTTTATATGAAATTGAAAAAGAAATTGACCAACGTTACAAACAAGCCTATCCAGATAATTCTATCGATAAAAATCTAGGATTGAACATTGGAGGCGATTACAGATGGAGACGTAATGGCGAACGTCATTTATTCAACCCAACTACAGTAGCAAAACTGCAACAAGCCGTTAGATTGAGCGATCAAGCGAGTTATGATGTGTATGCAAAAGCCATAAACGAGCAATCTGAAAACTTAATGACCATTCGTGGTTTATTTGAGTTTGACAATCTGGACCCTATTCCTTTAGAAGAAGTAGAACCATGGACAGAGATTGTAAAAAAGTTTAAAACCGGAGCGATGTCTTACGGGTCTATTTCTCGCGAAGCACATGAAAATTTAGCTATTGCCATGAATCGTATTGGTGGAAAATCTAATTCTGGTGAAGGTGGAGAGGACAGAAAACGTTTTCAAAAAGACGTTAATGGCGACAGTCGTAATTCAGCAATAAAACAAGTCGCATCTGGTCGTTTTGGGGTAACATCGCATTACCTAACTAATGCCAGAGAGATTCAAATAAAAATGGCACAAGGTGCTAAACCAGGAGAAGGTGGACAATTACCAGGGTATAAAGTATTACCATGGATTGCTGCGGCTAGAAACTCAACACCTTTTGTAGGATTGATTTCTCCGCCACCGCATCACGATATTTATTCTATTGAAGATTTGGCACAATTAATTTTCGATTTAAAAAACGCAAATCGCGAAGCTAGAATTAATGTGAAATTAGTATCGGAAGTTGGTGTTGGTACCATTGCAGCTGGTGTTGCTAAAGCAAAAGCCGATGTGGTATTAATAGCTGGATATGATGGTGGTACTGGAGCTTCTCCATTAACATCATTAAAACATGCCGGTTTACCTTGGGAACTTGGTTTAGCTGAAGCACAACAAACCTTAGTACTAAACAATTTAAGAAGTAGAATTGTTGTAGAATGTGATGGCCAGTTAAAAACGGGTCGTGATGTAGCTATAGCAGCTTTATTAGGTGCTGAAGAATTTGGTTTTGCAACCGCTCCTTTAGTAGCCTCGGGTTGTATTATGATGCGTAAGTGTCACTTAAACACCTGTCCGGTTGGAATCGCCACTCAAGATAAAGAGTTGCGTAAAAACTTTAAGGGCACTCCTGAGCATGTTATTAATTTCTTCTACTACATTGCTGAAGAATTAAGAGGAATCATGGCACAGTTAGGATTCAGAACCTTAGCTGAAATGGTAGGGCAAACCCATAAAATAAACGCTAATAAAGCCATTAAGCATTATAAAGCTAAAGGTTTAGATTTATCGAGCATATTGCACAGACCTGCTGCGTACAGAGAACTTACGGTAAGAAATAGCGAAGCACAAGATCATAATTTAGAAAACGTTTTAGATTTTAAGATATTAAAAGATTCGCACAGAGCTTTATATAGAAAAGAAAAAACGACGCTGGCCTACCCAATAAACAATATTAACCGTACCGTTGGTGCTATTGTAAGTAACGAGGTTTCTAAAGTTTACGGACATCTAGGTTTACCTGAAGACACCTTAAACATCAACTTTACTGGTTCTGCAGGACAAAGTTTTGGTGCTTTTGGAGCGCATGGATTAACCTTTATCTTGGAAGGAAATACAAACGATTATTTGGGCAAAGGATTATCTGGCGCTAAATTGATTGTTAAAAAACCAGCTAAAGCAGATTTTATTGCTGAAAACAATATTATAATTGGTAATGTATGTTTGTTTGGAGCCGTTGAAGGTGAAGCTTATATAAACGGAATTGCAGGAGAACGTTTTGCGGTTAGAAACTCTGGAGCAACAACCGTTGTTGAAGGCGTTGGAGATCATTGTTGTGAATACATGACAGGAGGAAAAGTAATCGTGCTAGGTAAAACTGGAAGAAACTTTGCTGCAGGAATGAGTGGTGGTATTGCTTATGTTTACGATCCTGACAACAAATTTGTAAACGGATTATGTAATACAGAAACTATAGAGTTTGAAGCTATTACAAGTGAAGATGCAGCAGATTTAAAACAAACTATTGAAAAGCACGCACTTTATACGGATAGTAAACTTGGAAAACAATTATTATCTGATTGGGATGCAAGTTTAGGGAATTTTGTAAAAGTGATGCCAATTGAATACAAACGTGCATTGGAACGTTTAGAGACTGAAGAACCAATGGTAGAAGAATTAACAACAGCATAGTGTCATGGGAAAAGTAACTGGATTTAAAGAATTTGAAAGACAAGATGAAGCTTATGCGCCTGTAGAAAGTCGTGTAAAACATTATAAAGAATTTACGGTACCATTAAATGAACCCGAACTACAAAAACAAGGATCTCGTTGTATGGATTGTGGTATTCCGTTTTGCCATAGTGGTTGCCCATTAGGAAATTTAATTCCTGATTTTAATCATATGGTACACCAAGGCGAGTGGCAAAAAGCCTCTTGGCTATTACATTCAACAAATAATTTTCCTGAGTTTACAGGTCGTTTATGTCCTGCACCATGTGAGCAATCATGTGTATTAGGTATTATAGAAGACCCCGTATCTATAGAAAATATTGAAAAGAACATCGTTGAGCGTGCCTTTAAAGAAGGCTGGATAAAACCACAACCTCCAAAAACAAGAACGGGTAAAACTATTGCTATTGTTGGTTCTGGACCTGCTGGTTTAGCTGCTGCACAACAATTAAACAGAGCTGGACATACTGTAACTGTTTTTGAGCGCGATGACGAAATTGGAGGCTTATTACGTTACGGAATCCCTAATTTCAAAATGGAAAAGGAAATTATAGACCGCCGTTTAAAGATTTTAGAAGCTGAAGGCATCACGTTTAAAACCAATGTTAATGTTGGCGTTAATTATGATGTTAAAGATTTAAAAGCATTTGACTCCGTAGTTCTTTGTGGTGGCGCAACAGAAAGACGAAGCTTACCAACACCCGGTATTGATGCCGATGGCGTGGTACAGGCCATGGATTTCTTAACGCAGCAAACTAAAGTATTATTCGGCAAGAAGGTCGAAAATCAAGTTTTAGCAACCGATAAAAACGTTATAGTGATTGGTGGTGGCGATACAGGATCAGATTGTGTGGGTACATCTAACCGACAAGGTGCAAAAACAGTAGTTAATTTTGAGATTATGCCAAAACCTCCCGGACATCGTTCGCCAACGACACCTTGGCCTTTTTGGCCGTTACAGTTAAAAACATCGTCTTCTCATCAAGAGGGTGTAGAACGCAACTGGTTAATCAATACCAAAGAGTTTGTAAAAGATAAAAACGGAAAATTAACTGCATTAAAAACGATAAATGTGGAATGGAAAATGGTTCCTGGAGAACGTCCACAACTTATAGAAATTGAAGGTACAGAAAAAACATGGCCATGTGATTTAGCTTTATTGGCACTTGGTTTTACAGGACCTGAAAGCACCCTTGCAGATAAATTAGGGATTAAAACTGATGCCCGTTCTAATTATAAAGCAGAATACGGAAAGTATCAAACCAATGTTCCAAATATATTTACTGCTGGCGATATGCGTCGTGGACAATCTTTAATTGTTTGGGCCATTTCTGAAGGTAGGGAAGCTGCTAGACAGGTAGATTTATATTTAATGGGTAAATCTAATTTACCATCTAAGGATGTTTCTGGCGATTTGGTGGCGATGTAAAAAAATACGCTTTAATTTACAATCCTCTTATAATTAGTTTAACGCTAACCATAAGAGGATTTTCTATTTAAAATAGCTTAGTAATTTTTAGTGTAAACGAATTAACGCAACATATGACATCCAAAATAATTGAATTTTCTTATTTTCACTTCATTAAATAAGAATGTAGATATACTCCAATTAATATTGCTACTCTTAAAATGAATCTAAAGATTGAAAGAAAAATTAAATTTTGGCTATCGGCAGTAGTTAAAGTGTTGATTATTGTTCTTATTGTATACAAATTAATCCCCTTTGTTAAAGGAAAAAGAACTAATAACGATTCAGACAAAACAACATCTGACACTCTGGTTAATAACAAAAACGAATTGAATTCAGATGAAAATAATTTCAACAAAACACTTAAAATAGATTCAATAAACACGATTCCCAAAACAAAAAAAGCAACACATAAAAGCTTCAAGATAAGTGAAGTTCTAAAGTATAAAGGACGTATTTTGAAAAACGCCTACTTTATAATTGGAAATTGCAATAACTGTTCTTCAACTATAACAGGAATAGATGGTATTGCAAACCTGGATGTTCCCTTAGAATTCAAAGAAAATGATATAGTAAGGGATTTTTACATATATGCGGCAGACACTCTTATCTATCATAAAGCAATGCGATTATCAAATTTACAATTCAATAAATATTAGAAAACCTATGGCAATAAAAAAGATACTAATTCTTCTATTTTATATTATTCCCATAACTATTTTTAGTCAAAGTGTACCAACTAAAAAACAATTAACAGGCTCTGTTTTAGACATTATAAACAACAAAGGCATAGAAGGCGTACAAGTAAGACTTTTATCTACTGGAGATATTCAATACACAGACTCTGAAGGGAAATTTAAATTTTTTAATGAAAACGGGTTTACTATAGGGGAACCAATACATTCTTTTGTGCTTTACAAAGAGGGCTATTTAAATGTCGACTCCAATAGCAATAAAGTTATGTTTGGTTCTGGAGATATAGGTAGCTTAGGCATGAAATTAGACATAGACCTCTATTTATGGATAACAGTTATAGATGGAGCCTCCGGAGATTTTTTGAGTAATGTTAAAATAGAAATTAAAGGAGACACACAACTAACAAATTCTCAGGGGAGGGCAAAATTTGATTTATCTGCGTTTGGGAACGAAAAAATAACTGCCATATTCAGTCTAAATTGTTACAAAGATGAAATTTTAGAAGTACCTACCAAAGGAGAAAAACCTATTAGACTTATTTCGACTTGCAATTCAAAAACGAAAAATAGCAATATGGATACGTTTAAGGCTTCCCAAATATTGGATAGAGCCTTGAAAGCTAGAAACGGCTCTAAACAGGGGCAGGTTGAAGCCATGGAATTTCTAAGAGATAATAAGTACGATTTTAATTCAGAAAATTTTCAAGGATTGAATTTAGAAGGACTCCAGCTTACGCAAACCAATCTTCTATCCACTAATTTTGATTACACAAACATTAATGATGTCAATTTTTCTAAAAGCACGCTTTCCAGTAGCAGATTCCATTTTGCAATTGCTAAAAATATTAACTTATCTAAATCTAATCTCTCCAAAAGCAAAGCTGCTTTTTTACAAGCCCCAAAAGGAAATTTTGCTGGCTCCAACCTTACGTTAACTTATTTTATTGGTTGCGATTTTAGCAATGCTGATTTTAGCAATGCAAACTTAGATGGTGCGCTCTTTGCTTTTTGCGATTTTACCGGTGCAAAATTCAATAATGCACAAATTACTAATGCTGGGATTTTCGGAAGCATTCTTGATGATACTGAATTTACAGGTGCACTAATTTCAAATACAGATATAAATGGTTCAGTAACTGCTAATGGCAATTTTACCTTCAACGAAATTCAAAAAAAAGGAATTTGTCAATATATAGATTCAAACAGATTATACTATTTGTTTGCAGCTAGTAAAGAATTTCATTTTCAATTAATGGAAGACACTCATAGCTCATATAAACGTTACGATGATATAGTAAATGAACGCTATCTGTTTAAAAATTTCGGCAATAGTTATTGTAATATCTGCGATACAGAAAAATGGTCTATTGGAAAGTGGCGCGACTATTTTAGTTTTTTTAAAATTTTAAAAGACCAAGAGTTTCTAAAAAAAAACAATCGTGTACAGTTTACCCAAAATGTTGTAAAAAACCATTTAAATCTTTTATTCTTAAAACTGAATACTGAAAACGTTTATCGCGTAAAAAGTAATTTTGAATTCTGGGATAAAAAAGTAAAAAACTATTTAGATAAAAAGGCAAGCAACCCATCATCTGACACATTAGTTAATATTGAGGCAATTACTTCACAAATCCTTAAACTCCAACCAAGTTTAGAATCAAAAATTCCATGGAAAACTTTAGCTGCCGATGACATTGGTAAATATCTCAAAGAGGAAGTAAGCAATTATACTATTCGCGGTAAAAGCGGCTATACTGAAATAAAACCGCAAAACTTAAATAGTGTACCTCCCTCTATAAACCAAAACACGATTCCTAACACATGGGTAGAATATTATAAAAACAGTATTAAAAAAAAATCAAAAAGACAATCTACCACTTTATACTTCCCTATTAACCGCTATTCTATTGATTTAAATAAGGGCAAGGGCACTCTAAAAATCAAAAAGGGCGAACTACTTAAAAACCATACTACTGAAAAAGAAGTCCTATCTAATTTTCTTAAAAAAGAGACTATTAATCCTGACTTTATATGGACGCCACGAATAGACGGAACTCATTTCTATGGAAATGATAAGAACGTTTTTTTAAATTTTGTGTATCCAGATAACAGAATATCATATGATTTTGAAACCCCTTCTGAAATAAATTCTAAAAACATTGAAGCCAGATTAGAAGTTAAGGTAGAAAGTTTGAAAAATATAAAATTTGATGAGGATGCATATTTCTTTTGGCATCTAGAACCTAAGGTATTTCAATATCGAAAAAAGGGTACTAATAATAATTGGACTACAGCTTATACTTTTAATTTAGATAAAAAACCGGCATTCCAAACAGAGAAAAAAACGATTAAGAATAAAGCTATATTTAATCTTGATATAGCATTGGCTGCTTTATTAAACGAAAAACTACTTACTATTGAAAATTTACGAATGGATGTTTTAGCCCGGAGACATCTTGACCAAGCTAAAACATATAAATTTTTAGGAAAACCATTTCCTTATCAATATATTTTTCCAAATTATACACAAAGCACATCAGCTGATTATACTTTGGTGTACAAAGAATGGCTTTTAAAAAGTGCTAAATTAGGTGTTGAAACTTTTAGTTTACCTTTTATAGGAAAGTCAACTAAAAAAAACACAATAGACGTAGAGTTTTGGAATAGTAAATCTTACGACACACACTTATTTTTACACCAATATTTAAAGGAAAATAATATTAAAACCCAGCAAGTTGTAAAATTACAGAACAGACATGCTAGCTTATCTTATGCATATACAAGTTTATCTTATGTAATTGATGATGTGTATGTTATTTACCCACATAATACTAGGTACGCAGAAATCACATCTATTGATGGTAAACATACTGAAAACTTAATGTGTAATTTAGAAGTTATTGTTGAAAAGGTGATCTATAAAGACAAAGGTAAAAAAATGGTGATTTTTCATGTAACCCCTAAAACACTTTATTACAAATTAAAAAATAATATGTCTTGGAAGTCGACCACTAATTTCATGCCCTAAAAGGTCTAAACAGTATCTTAAACTAAATCGTCCAAAACTTCATCTGTTTCCAGTATATCATAATCCTCTAAAAAATCTTCAAAAATAGTGTCTTGTGTGATTTCACGGTAATCAACAGAAACAAAAAACAGGCTCAAGCCTCCAAAAAAGCGGTATAAAAAAGAGGCCTTTCTTTTCTTTTTCACTATTACGTTTATACGATTATCGATATAGCTTTTTAATTCAGATTTTATTCTGCTTAAATCTTTCTCCTTTTTATTTTCTCTTAAAGATTCATCAACCCAAAATTTAACAAAATCCTGCAAAGAAATCCCATTCAATTCATTCAATAATGCATACAACGTATCCTCTTGCTTTTGAAGATGATTTATTTTTGGCGGGGACTTTTTAAAAATTTCTTCTATTATGGAATCTGTAGGCTTATTGTCTATATAATACTCTTTTATATCATCCCTATTCTTTGTTATGAATTTCTCAAAAGTAGTTGAACTTTCCCTTTCTCTAAAAAAATAAGTCGTAAGCGCATTAAGTGTTTTTACAGAAGGTTTATGCGTTTTTTTTGATGATTTTTTTTGCTTCAATTGTTCTCTTAGTTCAAAAGCCCTTTTTATTGATATAGGGTCAATACTTTGCTTCTCTTTTACCCCTTCATCAGCAATTTTGGTGTAATCAATAAATTCCTCATTATCCTTGATTGAATCTATTAGGTAAATAAATGCGGGGAGTAGCGCTTTGGTAAGTATAGTAATTGCCATGCGCAAAAATAAACAAAAATACCTTCTTTTTTTATAAGTAACACGACATGTTTTTTCATGTCGTAACATGTTCCTAATTCTTTCCTTTTCAGCTTTTCATTTGCATAATAACAATCTGATAAACAGATGTTTTAAATGTTTAATTAAAATCAAAAATTATGAAAGAATTATTAAAAACGTTGCTTTTAGCAATAGTATTAGGGTTAGGGTTTACATCCTGCACCGCAGAACAGTTAGATGATGACTCTACTAAAGTAGTGGCCACAGACCCAGAGAAAGAAGATTTATATCCACCAGCAGAGCCTAATGACTAATGCTAATTAATTTATACCAATACCGTAATAGCCTTTTTATGGTATTGGTTTTATCTTAAAAAGATTGGTGTTTTTTTACTTGATTTGAAATATTTCTTATATTGAAAAATAACATTAAAACTTATATCATGAAACACGTATTAAAAACGCTTCTTTTAGCAATTGTATTAGGCTTATATTTTACTTCTTGTACAGCTGAAAGTATTATGATGACTCTACTAAAGTAGTGGCCACAGATACAGAGGATGAGGATTTAGACCCTCCTATGGAACCCAATGACTAATACTGATTAATTTAAAACCAGTATCATGGTAAATTTATTATGCTACTGGTTTTTATTTTAAAATGATTGGTATTTTTTTACTTGAACTTACAATATTTCTTATATTGAAAGATAACATTAAAACTTATATAATCAAACACGTATTAAAAATGCTTCTTTTGGCAATTGTATTAGGGTTGGGATTTACATCCTGCACCACAGAACGGTTAGATGATGACCAGTTTACTGAAACTGTAGCCTCAGATTCAGAGAAAAAAGATCCAACTATCACAACAGAACCAAATGATTGATTCTAATTAACTTAAAGCTAGTGCTTTAACAAATTCACTAAGCACTAGCTTTATTTCAAAATTATTGATACTTTTTCTTACTGAATCTGAGATAGCTGTTTTTGATATTAAAAACTAATTATTCTCTCGATTTCCACTTTTATATTTCGTGTAAATTGACACCAAATGCGGGGTGTTTTTAGCCTCCATCTTATTTGTTAAATTTTTAATATGTGTCTCAACGGTACGATTGCTAATATGCAATTGGTCTGCAATTTCTTTTTGCGTTAGCCCAATGGATAATAAGTTGATGACATCTTTCTCTCTATTAGAAATATTAAGCCATTTCCCTATCTCAAGCATCGCTCTTATATTTTTGTCTATATATTTTTCGCCATTTGTCACGGCATTTAAAGCACCAAGCGTTTCCTCTATGCCTAATTGTTTATCGAGGTAGCCATCTACATCAATATCATGAAACAACACTTCATAATTGTCTATTTTTGCTTCCTGAGTGAGAATAATTATTTTAATTTTCGGGTAGAACGCCTTTACTTTTTTTGCAATATCGAACCCATTGTAATCATCTGATTCAAAATTTAAATCCAATATCAATAGGGTTACCCTCTCCGTACTCAATATGCCCAAGGCCTGCTGGTAGTTATGTGCTACATTAATGCTCTTCACATAGTCGGGAAACTGCTCTAACAAAGAGACTAGCCCCTGTGAAAAAATAACGGAATCGTCAACAATTAAAATATCTGATTGTATTATTTTCATCATGCCTTATGTATTGGGAAATTAATATGTACCTGTGTTCCAAACTCGGTTTTACCTATTTTACATGAACCTTCCAGGATTTCAACACGTTGTTTAATGTTCAATAAACCAATACCCTCTTTATAGTTGGTTTCAATACCAATACCGTTATCCTCAAAAACAAAATGCAAATTATTGTTACTATCCTTAAAATTTTTAATGCTGATTTTTGTGGCTAACGCGTGTTTTTCAACGTTATTTAGAACCTCCAATAAAATACCGTAAAAATTATTTTGAACTGCCAAAGGCAGCTTGTTTAGTACTTCGGGCAATTGGTTTTCAAGTTCTACAAATACATTGCCGTATAATTGAAATTCGCCAAGTCTCGATTTAATAATATTAGTAAACTTTTGTTTGCCCATATACATTTCTAAAGGATAAAGCCTATGGGATACCGTTCTAATTTGTTGATTCATACTTTTAAGCTCATCTGTGATGTCATCTATCATTTCATTAATCTTAGTAGAACGTTTTAGAGCTAATATTCGTAAACGAAGCCCATCAAAATTAGTAGTAATGATATCGTGTAAATCTCTGGCTATCCTCTTTTTTATAATTTCTTGCCCATCATAAACCGCTTCTAGTTTTTCTATTTTTAACGCTTGTTTTACATTTTTTTGCTTATATCTGAATAAGTAATAACTTATAATTAAGGCGATACTTAAAAGCCCCAATATTAAAAGTAGTACATTTTTAGTTCTAAGGCTTTTATTATTCTCGTTTAATTTTAGTTCATTTTCACTATTGGTTAACTTCAATTTTAATATTTCATTTTCCTTTGTAGCATATTCAAATTGAGCTTGCAAATTTTGTACAGTCAAAGCTTGCTTTTCATCATAAATCTTTTCGTAGAGTTTATTATGTTTAATTTGGTATTCAAAAGCTTTTTTATAGTTTTTGCTTTTACTGTAATAGTCTGCTTTATTTTCGTAAAAGTTAAGCCTAACAAATTGGTCTGGTATTTTAGAAACTTGAGGTGCTAAACTATCTAAATAACTTTTAGCTTTTAGCAAAGCCCCTTCCTCTAAATACAAACTTGCAAGCCCATTATAACCATATAACATAGAGAGGGTATCCTTTAAAACTCTTTTTTCACGAATAGATTCTTTAAAGTAATTCTCTGCTAATCGCAATTGTCCGATAGTTTTATATGTTCCAGCCAAATTATATTTAGCTTTAGCACTAGCACTAGTACCTATTTCTAAAAGATGTATGCTTTTCTTATAATAAAATACTGCAGAATCTTGCAGTTTTAAATTATCGAATGTATTTGCCATATTAGCATAGACCATTCCTAAATCTTTAATACTATTGGTTTCTTTATGCAATTGTAGTATCTGTTGGTAATAATTTAAAGCTTGATGATAATTGCGTAATCGATTTTGCACATTCCCAATTACAGAACAAACATCAGATAACTTTTTTTTATCATTTAACACTTCATATCCGTTATAAGCTTTTATTAAGTATTTAAGTGCTTTATCGTAGAACTGTCTTTCTAAATAAATAGTACCTGCATTTAAAAACGTGTTACAAGCTGCTTTAGTTACTTTATTATCATCAAATATGTCTAAACTCGTTTCTAAATAAGGTAAAATACTATCGTGTTGCCCTAACGCTTGTTTTATTAGGCATGTATTAAAATATAAATCAGCTGCATTAGAAGACAGACTATCCAACTGAAGCCCTTTTCTATACTGATTTTCTGCAATTGTGTACTTTTTTTTACGATGGTAATAAGCACCTATTTTTTTGTATAGAATAGCGGCTTGCACCTCCTTTTTATGGTCTAAAGCTATTGCCAATGCCATATTATAAGTAGATGCTGCACTCTCATAGTTGGTTTTTTTTAAACTATCCCCTTTTTTAATTAATGCATCAATGTATATGCTGTCATTTTTGTGGTTGATATTTTGACTTTGTACAAGCCAAAAATTTAAAAAGATGAATACAACAAAAAGAGGTTTCTGCATGAAAAATGAATTTACATCTACCAAAGTAAAAAATTTTAGACAAAAAACACTTTGTATGAAACAAAATACGGGAATTTACGGATTGCAGTCCTAAACCATATCCCGTAATATTGAATAACAAAACCAACCCTAAAATCTTCCCGTTATGCTTTCCGAAAGTTATAAGTAGTTATTGCTATTAATCAATATAAACTCTTGAAATGAATGATTTAGTGAAATCAACTTATGTATTGCTATTGTTAATTTTCACTGTTTGGACTTCAAACAGTCAAGAAACCACTATGGATATTAACTACAAAAGAAGCTCTCTCCATACAGTGATGATAGCCGATGACACCCGGGAACACAGTGCCGCCATTCAGGATATTTTTATAAACGCTCCTTTAATAGATAAGTTCAACAATCATATGGTCGCCCTTAGGATGATTCCGAAAACCGATACTCTCTTAAGTTATACACCACAAACGGAAACCCCCAAGAAAAAAAGTTTTATGTCCAAAATTTCGAATGATTTAAACTTAGGCGGCAATAAGGAAGAAAAAGAATTTCAACATCTCGCAGTTTTAAATTATTTAAACCAAAACAATAGTGCAAAATCCATGGTTGCCAAATGGTTCAACCGAAGTGAATCTGGTGGGTTTAATATGGATTTGATAGCAGAACGAGGGTTTTACAACGCAACGGATTTAGATGTTAAAATAGCGAACAATACTGAACGTGGTTCTGCAATGTTGGCCGATGCTGGTGAAGCTTTGATAAAAAACACTTTTGTTATTGTTAATGACTTTAAATATACCAACAAGGAGGAAGTCGCCAAAACAACCAAAGGCATTCTCGCTTCTGTCTCAAGTGCTGCCTCACATTACGGCAACAGCGATGTGGCTCATATTTCCGACGCTACGTCTGAAGGCGTGGGTATTTTAGGCAAAGGATACATTATTAAAACAAGAGCCCACCTTTACAAACTGGTCTGGAACGAGGAAGTTGCTTCCATATTTTATAATGTTTTTTGGACCGAAGATGGGGATATAGATGAAGAAAAGAAAAAGGCATTTGACGAAACCGATGTTTTTAAACTGGAATATATCGGAACGGAAACCTCTTGGGCAGATTTACAAAGCACATCATTGACCACCAAAACAAACGAAGAACTTATTGGAAACGCTACCATTAAGGCCATAGATAATGTAATAGCAAAATTACAACGCGAACATGAGGTTTTTAGAACAAAAACGCCACTTATAAGCACGGAGCCCTTAGCTGCAAAAATTGGCCTAAAGGAAGGAGTGGAAAAAGGAGATAAATATGAAGTGCTAGAGCAAATGCTGAACGAAAATGGCATTGTAGAATATAAAAGATTAGGGGTTATTAAGGTGGAAAAAGACCTTATTTGGGACAATAGATATAACGCCGACGAAGACAACCCATCGCCCATTACATACACAACCTTTAGCGGGGGCAAGAAAAAATACTTTGCAGGAATGCTAATCAGACAAATCAATTAAATAACAACAACTATGAAATTAAAAGCCCTTTTAGTATTGGCATCAGTTCTCTTTATGGGAACCCACGTAAATGCCCAATGGAAAAAAAATAAGGCTAACAAAGACACAAAAATATGGCGCTATGACCTCGAGTGCGAGGGCATTGCCAAACAAGGTTCAAAGCTTGTTAAGGTGTGGTCTTATTCCAAAAACCCAAAGCACGCCATTTCCAGAGGCATGAAAAATGCGGTCCACGGTATTGTTTTTAAGGGATATGCCGGTGGTAGTCAAGGGTGTACTTCACAAAAGCCTTTGGTAAAATCTGCTGAAACCGAAACAAAGTACAAAGACTTTTTTGATGCGTTTTTTGCTGACGGTGGTGAATATTTAAAATATGTATCGGCTGCGACCGATGGCAGTATTGCTGCCGGAGACCGTTTAAAGGTAAGCAAACGTGAATATAAAATTGGGGTTATTGTCAACATTAAATTTGATCAATTGAGAAAACGCCTTGAAACCGAAGGCATCATTAGAAGTTTATCCTCTGGATTTTAATTTTAAAACATCATACTATGAAAAAACAATATCAACTTTTAATTGCGCTCTGTTTTGTAATAAGTAGCAGTTCTGTTTTTTGTCAGGCTAAAAAACCAACCTTAATGGTAGTTCCAAGTGATGTATGGTGTGTTAAAAACGGCTATACGATGACTTTTGATGATCAAGGCACATCAGTAAAAATCCCAGATTACAAAAGGGCTTTTCAGGAAAACGCCGAAGTGCTCCAGGTAATAAGTCACATCAACGGCATGATGGCCGAAAGAGAGTTTCCCCTAAAGAATATGGAATCTGTTATAAAAACGCTGAACTCCAATATGGCCGAAGACAACCTCAGAACTTCAAAATCTTCTGGGAGCAGCATAAGCGAAAGCCCCATTGACGCTTTTAAAAAGGTAGCAAAAGCAGATATTATATTACAGCTCACTTGGACTATTAATAAAACAGGTCCAAAAAAATCTATAACATTTAACCTCCAGGGACTGGATGCCTATACTGACAAACAGGTGGCTACAGCAGTGGGTACTGGAGATCCTTCTTTTTCTGCTGATTTACCGGTTTTGCTTTCTGAAGCGGTTTTGGCGCACATGGACAATTTTACCGAATCACTACAGCTACATTTTGACGATATGTTCGAGAACGGCAGGGAGATCATTGTCCGCATCCAGAAATGGGACGATTGGGACGGCGATCTGGAAACTGAGTATGACGGAGAAGAGTTAGGGTTTATCATTGAAGATTGGTTGGCGGACAACACCGTGAAAGGAAGATTCAGCACTACAGATATGACTGAAAATATGGCACTTTTTGAGCAGGTAAGAATTCCGCTTTACAGTGAAAAAAATAGAGCTATTGATGCTCGACGGTATACCAGCGCGTTGAGCAAGTTCCTGAAAAATGCACCATATAATATCCCCAACAAACTCGTAATGAAAGGCCTTGGAAGAGCCACCATAATTTTGGGAGGCAAATAAATTATTAAAAAAACTTATAATGAAGAAAATAATATACTGTATCATGTTTTTAGTCTCACTAACATTATTGGGACAAGAAAACGATAACGGCATTACGCTAGGGGCCTATATCCCAGAACAATCGGAAGGTGTCCCTGCGCATGCCAAAAACATGCTCAAAAATAAGTTGGAACGTATTATTACTGAAAACGGCATTAGCGACAATGTGTACAATTCACGTTTTATCATAACACCTAACATTACGGTGCTGACCAAAAACATTACAGGAACAGCCCCTCCAATGGTAGTTCTGAACATAGACCTAACCTTATATATAGGCGATGGCATCGCTGGAAATCTGTTCTCTAGTAAATCAATTTCATTAAAAGGTGTTGGCACCAACGAGAACAAGGCCTACATGGCGGCCCTGAAACGGGTAAACCCAAAGAACCCAGACATAAAGCGCTTTATCACGAACGGAAAGCAAAAAATTATTGAATTCTATAATAACAATTGTGGGCTCATGATAAAAAAAGCCCAAACCTTTGAGGCACAGAATAATTTTGAGGATGCCTTGTTTACACTCGCCAGCGTTCCCGAAGCAAGCGACTGTTATGATAAGGTAAAGTCCATAATCAAGCCCCTTTACACCAAGACCATTGATAGAGACTGCAAGGTAAAACTGAACGAGGCCTCCGCTATTTGGGCGGCCAATCAGGACATCAATGCTGCTAACGAAGCAGGTCTTTTATTATCCTCGATAGAGCCAACGGCCTCCTGTTTTCCGCAAGTAAAGACACTTTATGCCAAAATAGCCGCCCGCGCCAAGGACTTGGGCGACAGAAACTGGAACTATGCCCTAAAGGTGCTGGAGGTCAAGGCAGATACTATACAGGCAGCAAGGGATGTGGGTATGGCCTATGGCAAAAACCAACCCGAAAGTGTTACCTATAATATCAGAGGCTGGTATTAAGGTTTTAAGTTATCTAAAAAAAAAAACGGTTAATCTTTAAATATTTAAAATCATGAAAAAAATACTTTTAGTTTTATTCTCAATAACGTTAATCTATAATTGTAGTTCTGACAGTAATTCATCGGATAGTTCAGATGAGACAAAACAACTAACTAGTAAATTAGGAATTTGGGAAGGAACAGGAACACAGCCAGGGCTAACCTGGACTATAAAAATAACGTTAAACAGTAATGAGCAGCTTATAGAATACCCCTCGCTTGAATGCGGAGGTTATTTAACTCTTATAAGCGAAACTAGCTCTCAGTTATTATTTCGTGAGACCATCACATACAATTCTATTTGTGCAGACCAAGGCTTTATAGAACTTACAGTTACCTCAGATAGCACAATGGATTATAAATACTATTTTCCTAATGCCTCCAATGAAAAAGGAACGCTAGGTGCTTCTGGTTCAATAAGCAAGACGTAAACATTGAAATTACGGGTGTAAAACTAGGGATCAAAATAGACACGATACATGCTACTAGAGATGTAGTCATGGCATATGATAAAACCGACCAGAAGGTACTAGTTATAATGCTAGAGGCCAGTATTAAACTCCCCCTATAAAACCAATAGCTATTATCGATAAATTCAAACAATTATGAAAAAAATTTTATTCTTAACAGTTTTAATACTGTTCTTAACCAATTGTAGTAATGGCGATGATACTTCTACCGACCACTTAATTAGCCCTTCAGATGCAAACGCAATAAGCCAAGTTTTAGTATTCCCTAATGGAAGCATAGCAAACAACGGTAATCCTTTAAGTCCATCATCTGAAAACAATGCCCCAACTTTTTCCAGCCTAACTAGTTCCTTGAATACTTCTAATGGTACAACCATACCTTTGTCTTTCTCGTATTCGAATGCTAATTCAAATTTAGCTGGATTTATATTCAGGTTGAAGGTGCTTCAGACTTTTTTACAGTCCCAATTAATACTGCATTTAATAGCTCAGGAAATTTACAATTACCAATCGGTATTCCTGAAAACATAATGGTGAGTTTTGTGTGAATACTTGTGTTTATGCGATAGTGGCTTAGTAAGCAATGTTTCTAATACCTGCATTAGTGTCATAAGAAGTGACATTTCTTTTTCTGGTGGTTCCGGTTCTATAAGTTGCAAAATAAATGGAGCGCAATTTTCAGCGGAGAATAAGCAAGGAGGCTCAGAATAGGTTGTTGCATTTTTATTCAACAGCTCAAATACATTAATTATTTCAGGGTTTTCCGATATAAACAACACAAATAATTCTCAAATGGTTTCGTTGTCTCTACGTACAGAAGGCGGCTTTCTTAATACAATTAATACAGGTTATGAATGGAATTCTATCAATCAAAGTCTAGGTGATTTTCTACTTGGTCAATACCAATTTGTTGATGGAAGTGAAGAAGTTATTACTGATACAGATTATGGCGATGGTTCAATATATGTAAAAATCACTTCAATCGACAAAGTAAATAAAACAATATCATTGGAGTTTAATTTTACATCATTTGACAATGGCAACAATAAAATTTATTCAATTACTGATGGTGTCTTTAAAGATGTAGTTTACTCAACTAGTTTTTAATTACTAAAACAAAATTTAATATTGGCTATTAGTTGATTCTTTAGAATCAAAAACAATGAAAACAAGATTAAATTTCCTGTTCCTCCTTTTTATCTTATCTGGATGTTTATTGTCAAAAAGCTTCGATTTTATTTTTATTTTTCAAATTATCCCCTTTTTTCATGAATGTTATACTATCCTTTTTGTGCTTCATATTTTGACTTTGTACCAGCCAAAAAATTTAAAAAGATGAATACAATAAAAAGAGGTTTCTGCATGAAAAATGAATTTACATCTACCAAAGTAAAAAATTTTAGACAAAAAATACTTTGTATGAAACAAAATACGGGAATTTACGGATTGCAGTCCTAAACCATATCCCGTAATATTGAATAACAAAACCCGTCCCAAAATCTTCCTTTTTAAATTACCTGCCAAAGTTATTGTAACAATTGCTATTAACTCTTAAATAACAATAAAGATGATATTAGTCTATCATAAATTTTCTTTCGGCGTTTTGGAATTATTTTCTTCAAAACCTCTTTTTACCCACGCTAAACATTTTAATACACTAATCTTAAATATTCAACCATGAAAAAATCAATTTTTATCTTTCTTATTGCCATTGCGGGACAATTTACAGCACAAGCACAAATGACTGAAGCAGGTTCTTTTGGAGCGGGTTTAGCTTGGACTTCCTTAAATTATGGTGCTTCGCTTAAATATAATTTTACCGAGAAACACACTGGGCAAATCATTGTAGGATCTGCAAATTATGGCTATAGTTTTTCAGGTCAGAGTAGCTTTTCATTCACAGGAAGATATGCTTATAATTTTGAAGAAGGAGATGTGAGCTTTGCAAGCTACCAACCTTATTTATATGGCCAACTGGGATACTGGACTTATAAATATGATTTTGGAGCATTTGGCTCTGAGAGTCAAAATTCCATAGCTATTGGAGCTGGTGGTGGTGTAGAATGGTCTTTTAATGATTTTGTTGATGGATTAGCTTTCTCTTTTGAATTAGGCTATACCAATGTTTCCTTTGATGGCGTAGGCTCCATTGGAGGGTTTAATGGTGGTGGTGGTATCCATTATTACTTTTAATTTTTGTAGTTGAGCCTTAAGATAGCTCTGTTTTCTATTTAAAGATGCAAGCTTAAAGAAGTATTGAGTCTTGCATCTTTTTTCCAAAAATTCCAAATATCAAATAGTATGATACGACTAAAACCATTATACATTCTCATCTTATTCCTATTGCTTTCAAACATTGTAGCACATGGGCAAAATCTTGATAACTATATTAACACCATTAGTAGTTCTCTTGAAACAGTTGAAGCTTCAAAACTGGAGTATTCGCAAGACTTAAAACTTACCACTACAAATTATATTGATTATAGATTAACTGAGGTTGACACAAAAGGTAAAAGCGAAGAAACCGTATATAATTTCAGTTTTGCAGATATTGATATCAACACCGTTAGAACCATCACGAAAAAAGACGTTATTTTAATTCAATTATTAATTAAAGGAAAACAAAAATTAATAAAAGAAACAAGTAATAACGGAGAAAAAGTTACTTACACAGATAACCTTTCACTTTATGCAAAAAATATAGAAAATGGAAGAGTTTTAGTGGATGCCATTAAAAATGTAATACCAGTTAACGAAACTCTCGAAAAAAACAAACTTGCGCTAACCACATATAGCGACCATATAGATTGGCTTCAAAAAAACATTCAAGATGTAGAGACTCCTAAAACGCAATTTATTCAAAAAATTGAAACAGGTAAATTAAACAATGGGCATTTAAAATTGTCCACAACTATAAATTCCAAGAGCAAAACCACAACCTACGACTACGAGTTCAATCTTGCCACCTTAAATCCCAACAGTCTAACCTTTAAAATAAATAGTGATGAATTTTATATTGAAGCCAGTAACAGACGAAACATAAAAGCGATTAAAGAATTTAAGGATGGAGAGCAACAAAATTACACTAATAAAATACGGTTTTATAATAGCAGTATAGAAAATGCAAAAGACACTTATAAAGTGCTTAAAGCCGCAATTCCTCTTGCTGAAAAAGCTTTTTTAAAAGCGAAGCCCAATACCGCTTCTACACCAAGCGCTTACAAATACATCAATACCGCAATACAAAACGTAGTTACCAACGAGCAAACCTATACGCAACATATAAAAGGTTATTGTGTAAGCAAAATAACCGTCAAGGAAGCCAATTTAAAGGAGACGGTTGAAAACGTGTACAGCTTTAATTTTAGCGATATTAACCTGGACAATATTGATTACAACTCTAGTAAAAACCAATTATATGTTGAAATAAATACGAGAAAGCAAGCTAAATTCATCCGTTTTTTAGAAAACAACGAACTTCAGAACTACACCAATTCCTTTAAAATTTATGTGAATAGTATTGAGGAAGCAATGATTACCAAAGAAGCATTGCAAAATATTATAAAAAACTGTGAAGACGCAACACCAAAAACCAATTTCAGTTCTATTGCAAATGCTTTGGAAGCCTTACAAAAAGAAATAACGCTGGTTAAAATTGGAGACAATAATTACGATCAATCTTTAGAGGTTGTCAGTACTTCGCCTTATGTCGTTAAAATAACATCGGTATTCTCTAACTTAAAAAGTAGCAAGGAAACCATTTATGAATTTGGGCTTGCCGATATCAACTCTAAAAACATAGCTATAGTTACATCTGGCAAAGAAGTTCTGGTAGAATTAAATACCAAACATCTTGAAAAAATAATAAAAACCTATCAAGATGGGAGCATAAAAAGTTATGCCTATAAAATTGCTGTTCAGGCTACAGATATTGAAAATGCTAGAAGGATAGTGACCATACTAAAATATATTACTCAAAAATTAGAATAACCAACTCAAAATTATAACATATGAAAACCATATTAAAAACTACACTTTTAGTATTCATACTAACAGCTTTTGGATGTTCTACTACCAATGATAGTCTAGACAATGAGTTTTTAGGGAATGAAAAGTTATTTGCAAAGGTTAATGGTGAAAGTTTTGTTTCTGGCGACGATTATATAGGGGCTAGTTACAGATCGACATCTAGTGCAAGTGCTTTAGCAATAATAGCTACAGATGTTGAGAATCTAAGTTTTGGTAAAGCCATAGGCATTACGTTTTCAACTGCCGATAGTGAATTTGAACTTCGTAGTGGGCTTGTATTTACAAGTGACGACCAAGACATCTTGCTTGTTGGTGTATATACTTTTACCGGCAACGATGATGATTTTCAAGAAAACACCTCCATGCGCCTTGAAATAACTAAGGTTGATACGGTCAATAAATTGATTTCAGGAAAATTCAATTTTACGGCTATTTATAAAAATAGTAGTGGAAATCAAAAAACTTATAACGTAACTGATGGAGAGTTTAATGACGTCTTATATAGTGATGATTCATAATGAAACCGAAAATATCACAAATAGCTTCTTTGCTGTAAACCATAATTAATACTTAGACATGAAACCAAAAACAATAACAATATTCATTATTTCACTATTCACGTTAATCTACAGTTGTTCAAACAATGATGACGCCACAAATTCAATTCCTTTGGAAGGTTCATATCTTGAAGCAAAAATTCAAGGAAAATCTGTAGTGATAAAAAAAGGCGAATTGGGGCACACATTAAACGGTGTTGCACTTGGCATTGGTTCAGAATTTACCTTTACAATTCTTGGCAATATCATAAATTTAGACAGGACAGTAAATCTAGATATTGAATTTACTGGAGAGAATTTTGAAAACTTAAAAGCAGGTGACACTTTTTCACTTGACACTAATGCTGATATTGGATACGCTAATTACAGTACACTTTCCGATGATGATAATGACACCTATGGCTCTACAACTCTAAATTCAGAACGTTATATAAAAATCACAGTAATTGATACTGAAAATCGTATAATTTCAGGTGAATTTAGATTTTCCAATATCAAAGATTCTTCCTCTGATAAAACATATACTATCGAAGGTAGCTTTAATGAAGTGACATACTAGTCTAACTTTTAAAACGATAAAAATGAAATCTAAACTGCTTTTATCACTTTTTCTGTTTTTAACTTTACATACGTTCTCCCAACAATACACCTCTCCTGTACCCAAAACATGGTATATTGACACTCCTGATGGTGCTGGCTGGAAAAATTTTTCTCATATAGAGTATGAATTTAATAATGATTGTTTACCAACTACAGTAACTGCACAGGCTCTTAATTTCGTTACCGACAATCTTGAAAACAGTACTCTACTCTTAATTACTTATGAAAATGGAAACCAAAAGGCTACTGGCATCAACCATACTTGGAATGGGACTGATTGGGATGAAACACAAAAATTTGTGCACACCTACACCAATGATATTATACTTGAAACGATAAACTATGATTGGGATAACGGAGATTGGGAAAAAACAAAGAAAATTTCATATAGCTATGACGGTTCAAATCGTACTACAGAAATTATTACATACCTATGGAACGATAGTATTGATGACTGGGTAAATTCAGAAAAGCAAAATTACATCTATTATAACAATACAATGTATTACGAAACGGAATTAGGTTATGAACATGATGGTACAGATTGGGTAAATTCCTATAAATCAACCTATACATTTTCTGCATCTACACTTATTGAAGACCAAGAGCACCAAGACTGGGTTAATGGAGATTGGGAAGAAGACTTTTTTATTGAATATAATTATGATGTAAATGGGTTTTTAACCGAAGAATTATGGCATGATTGGAACGAGAGCTCTAACCAATATGTTGAAAAAACCAAAGAAATTATTACCAACAATGCTCAAGGGCATCGCACAACTGTGATAAGCCAAAGCTATATTTTAGGTTCATGGACAAATACGTCTAGGCAACGCTTTACCTATCCAACATGTTCTGCTTTATCAACACAAGAATTTAATGATCAGGCTCTTACTTTATACCCAAACCCTACTAAAGATCAAATACATATAAATTCCCCAAACCAGCTTAAGGAATATTCTATAATAAATGTAAATGGTCAAGTTTTGAAAAAAGGAAGGTTTGAAAATAACAGTAACTCTTTAGACATTTCAAATTTCCCGAAAGGCATTTACTTTTTGAACTTTAAAACAGAAACTGGAGTTATCTCAAAAAAAATTATAAAAAATTAAAATACAGCTATTAATTAATCCTTTAAAATTATGAATTATGAAAACAAAATTGACTTTTTTAGTAATTGCTTTACTATTCACTTGTTTAGTAAAAGCCCAAACTGTAATTACAGTTGACAACTCTATTGGCGCAAATGCCCAATATAGCGATTTACAAAGTGCCATTAGTGCCGCCAACTCTGGAGATATAATTTACGTACATGCTTCAGAAACTAATTATGGAGACATAAATATAGATAAATCCATTACCCTTATTGGTTTTGGTCATGGCAGTACTGACAAGAAAACACTAATTGATGAAATCACACTGCTAGACAATGCCTCAAACACTAGAATATCAGGGTTTTATATTACTAATGACCTAAATGCTAATAATAATACTGTTGAACTAAACAACATAACTATTGAAAATAATTATTTTGAAGACGGTAATTTCTATTCAGGTGATGGATATGCTGGAGTAAATCAAATGATTATTAGGGGAAATATACTCTATGGAATAGCAAGCACTACTAGCATATGGTCTAACTTTAAAAATACAATCATTTCTAATAATATTATTAGAAGATGGGTTTATATTAAGTACCATGAGTCGGTTACAGTTAAAAATAATATTTTTCTTGGTCGCTACTTTCCTGTAAACCATGGCAATGCTTCGGGAGATTTAGAAGTGCAAAATTGTATTTTTTATGAGTCTTCGAGTTCTACTACAAACATAAACAGTACTGGGGTGGTTTACGAAAACTGCCTAACCTATAACATTGGTTCTGGAAGTTATAATACCATCTCTGGGACATCTAACTTAAATAATCAAGACCCTCTTTTTGTTGAAGATAATGATAATAAAGTTTTTGAAGTTATAGACGATTTTCATCTCCAAGCTGGTTCTCCTGCAATTGATTCAGGAGCTGAAGGTGTAGATATGGGAATTTATGATGACAGTACTTTTACATTTAACAACTTTGGTTACACCAATGGTATTCCAAGAGTAAAAATTACCAATATCACAGATAGAATTGCTCCAGGAGCTAACTTAAGCGTTACTATATCCACAAATGCCAATTAAGATGAAAAAGATTTTATTGTTACTTTTTACTTTGTTCAGCTTAACAAACCATTCGCAAAGTATAACATCAGCAGAATACTTTTTTGATACAGATAATGGTGTCACATCAGGAACGCCTCTTACGGTAGATAGTAATACAGGACAACTTATCCAAACATTTACGATTCCAACTACAGGTCTCACAGATGGCTTCCATAGCCTTTACGTAAGAACATACAATAGTGCTAAAAATTGGAGTTTATATGACAGGCAAACATTTTACCTAAAAAGTTTTGACACCTTTACCATTTCCGATGCCGAATACTTTTTTGATGAAGATGAAGGTATTGGCACAGGTACACCTTTAGCTATAACCGCTGGTTCTGGACAAGTAACGCAAACCTTTCCAGTCTCAACGGCGGGTTTGTCAGAAGGGTTTCACAGTTTTTATTTGAGAACGAAGGACAATGCTGGCCATTGGAGCCTATACGACCGACAAATCATCTACATCAAGGACTTTGATTTTTCGCCCGATGACGTTTCGGCTGCAGAGTATTTTATTGATACAGACCCGGGTACTGGCAATGGTATGTCCATCACCTTTGATAATGCATCGGAAACCACCCAAGTGCTGAATATCGATTCAACAGGTATTCCCGAGGGCGACCATATTTTTTATGTTCGGGTACAAGACTCTAATGGAGATTGGTCTATTTACGATTCGGCAGTTTTTACAATAGATAGTAATTTAAGTACAGAAGATAGTTTATTTGAATTGGTAAACCTTTATCCTAGTCCTTTTAGCAATCAACTGACTATCAATACACCAAATAACATTGAAATAACAAAAACTGAGATTTACAATGCTTTGGGTCAAACAGTATATTCCAGCACAGAGAGCATAAAAACATTAGAATTATCAACCCTTAAAAGCGGCATGTACATTTTAAACCTAAAAACAACTTCAGGCAAGGCCTCATTCAAAATCATAAAGAAGTAAATTGCTATTCCCAAAGCGGTCTGCTATAATTGGGGATACATAAAATGCGAACTGAAAAGTTCGCATTTTTTTATAAACTTATTTTAGAAGTTTCATTTATTCAAGAGATGCCCTCATAAACTCCTCTGCCTTTTCTACCATATTTTTACTGCCACAAATAAACGGTACACGCTGATGCAATTCGGTTGGCTCAACATCCATAGTTCTTGTAAACCCATCACTTGATTTACCATTAGCTTGTTCTGCTAAATATGCCATCGGGTTACATTCATACAATAAACGTAACTTTCCGTTAGGGTTTTTAGAACTTTGGGGATATAAATAAATACCGCCCTTAATCATATTTCTATGAAAATCTGAAACCAAAGACCCAATATATCTTGAAGTATAAGGTCTTTCTCCTTCTTCTTGTTGGCAGTATTTAATATAATTTTTTATCCCTTGTGGAAAATGGATATAATTCCCCTCGTTAACCGAGTAAATATTGCCATCTTCTGGAAACTGCATTGCAGGATGTGATAAATAAAATGAGCCAATTGCTGGGTTTAAGGTAAATCCGTTAACACCATCGCCTGTGGTATAAACCAACATTGTAGAAGTACCATAAACCACATAACCTGCGGCTACTTGCTCACTTCCCTTTTGTAAAAAATCTTCTAGCTGAACGGGAGTACCAATAGGCGTTACCCTTCTATAAATTGAAAATATGGTTCCCACAGATACGTTTACGTCAATGTTAGATGAACCATCCAAAGGGTCAATCAAAACCACATATTTGTTTTGATTATTTTCATCTTGACTATTAATAGTAATAAAATCATCCTCTTCCTCACTCGCTAAACCACAGATAATATCCCGTCTTGTAAGGGTTTGGATAAATTTTTCATTGGCATACACATCCAGTTTTTGCTGGTCTTCACCTTGAATATTTGTATCGCCGGCAGCACCAATAATATCTACCAACCCCGCTTTATTAACTTCATGGTTTACTATTTTGGCCGCTAAACGTATGGAATTCAATAAACTGGATAATTCTCCAGAGGAATATTTGAAGGAGGATTGATTTTCAATGATGAATTCTCCAAGGGTTTGTTTTTTATGAGCCATAGATATAGATATTTAATGTTGCTAATATCCGTAAAATTTAACAAACTACAACGTTTTCGCCCTACATATATGTTATAAAATCTGAACTTTAAACTATATTTGAAATTAATTTAACTTTTATGGAATTCACGATTAGAAACGCCCAAAAAAGCGACATGCAACAGGTGCATGGTTTGATTAAAGAACTTGCTATTTTTGAAAAAGAACCCGATGCAGTTGAAGTCACAATAAAAGATTTGGAAGAAGACGGTTTTGGAGCGCAACCCCAATTTCATTGTTTTGTAGCCGAAGTAAATTCTAAAATAGAAGGTATTGCGTTAGTTTACAACAGATATTCTACTTGGAAAGGAAGAGCTATTCATTTAGAAGATTTAATTGTAAGTGAGTCCATGCGTGGCAAAGGATTGGGTTCTAAATTACTGGACGAAGTTATTAAATACGGACATCAATTAGGCGTAAAACGTATCAATTGGGAAGTATTGGACTGGAATGAACCGGCTATTGAATTTTACGAGAAAAATGGCGCCATCGTCATGCGCGATTGGGATGTTGTGCAATTAAGCGAAGAGGGCATAAAAAATTATATTTCAAAATTAAACGGCTAAATTGGCTCCTAACTTATTGAGTTATCTTGCGCCAATAACCCAATAACAAATATTTTAATAACATAAAAAAATGCAAATATTTAAGTTTGGCGGTGCTTCAGTTAAAGATGCCGAAGGTGTAAAAAACTTAGCCAAGGTATTGCAAACTGTAGGTTACAAAAACACACTTATTGTGGTATCTGCAATGGGTAAAACTACCAACGCCCTGGAAATTGTAATTAAAAATTATTTTGAAAACAAGGCAGAACTAAAAAGTGCTTTACAGGATGTTATAAAATACCACAACAATATCTTATTAGATGTATTTGATAACGAAACCCATCCTATATTTAAAAAAGTTTCAAACTTATTTAGAGAAATAGACGATTTTTTACGCACCAACAAATCGCCTGATTATAATTTTGTGTACGACCAAATTATCGGTTATGGCGAATTGGCTTCAACCACAATCATAAGTGCTTATCTTGAAAAGATTGGCATAAAAAATAATTGGACAGATGCACGAGAGCACATAAAAACAGACAATTATTACAGACGTGCCAATGTGAATTGGGAAGCAACGCAGCAAAACATTGCTTCAACGTTCAATAAAAACAGAATAAACATTACCCAAGGTTTTTTGGGAAGTGACGCCAATAACTTCACAACAACTTTAGGTCGCGAAGGAAGTGACTATACAGCAGCTATTTACGCCTATTGTTTGAATGCCGAAAGTGTCACAATCTGGAAAGACGTGCCCGGGGTTTTAAATGCAGACCCTCGTTATTTCGAAAATGCGCAATTACTCCACCAGATATCATATACCGAAGCTATAGAATTGACGTTTTACGGTGCTTCAGTAATTCACCCTAAAACCTTACAACCATTACAGCGTAAAGAAATTCCGCTTTATGTAAAGTCGTTTTTAAATCCAGAAAACCCTGGAACAAGAGTTGGTAAGGGCATCACTTTAAAACCCAAAATCCCTTGTTTCATTGTTAAAAAAAATCAAGTATTAATCTCCCTCTCTTCTCTCGATTTTTCGTTTATTGTAGAGCATAATATAAGCGACATATTCGGTTTATTGCATCTTTATAAAATGAAGGTTGATGTCATTCAAAATTCCGCAATAAGCTTTTCAGTATGTATAGACAATATCTATGATAACTTAGAAAAATTGTTGCAACACCTAAAAGCAAAATTTAGCGTAACTTGTCACGAGAACGTTTCGCTTTACACGATTAGACATTATAACACTACTGTTTTAAAGGCACTAGAGGAAGACAAAACAGTATTATTAAAACAATTAACACAAGAAACAGTTCAAATAGTTACAATACCAATTTAATTATAAAGTGAAATAAATAGTTATTTATTACTTTTACAGCCATGGGTAAACAAAAAGATACTGGATTGGTAACCGCAAAAGAAGTCGCAAAAGCCATACAACTTGACAAGTATGGATTTATAGGTACTTTTATAGGTTGGATTTTAATGAAAGTTCTTAAAATATCCACGCTCAATAAAATTTATAAGCGGAATAAGCATTTAGGCGATGTCGAATTCTTAAATGGCATTTTAGATGATTTTCAGATTAAATTCGAAATCCCAGAAGAAGATTTAAAGCGTCTGCCAAAAGATGGTGCGTATATTACAGTTTCCAATCATCCGCTGGGAGGTATCGATGGCATATTGCTTTTAAAATTGATGTTGGAACAGCGCAAGGATTTTAAAATTATCGCAAACTTTTTGTTGCACCGTATTGAACCCCTAAAGCCTTACATCATGCCCGTAAATCCTTTTGAGGACAGAAAAGATGTAAAATCAAGTCTTGCAGGGTTTAAAAATGCCATTATGCACTTGCGCGAAGGACATCCGTTAGGAATTTTCCCCGCAGGAGAAGTATCCACGTATCGCGATGGCAAATTAGTTGTTGACAGACCCTGGGAAGAAGCCGCAATGAAACTTGTAAAAAAAGCCGAAGTGCCTATTGTTCCAATTTATTTTCATGCTAAAAACAGTAAGCTTTTTTACAAATTGTCAAAAATCAGCGACACCTTCAGAACCGCTAAACTGCCTTCGGAACTGCTAACCCAAAAGCGACGCACCATCAAAGTTCGTGTGGGGAAACCTATTTCTGTTACCGATCAAAAAGAACATCATACTTTAGAAAACTTTTCAGAGTTTATCAGAAAAAAAACCTATATGTTGTCCAATGCTTTTGAAGACAAACCTAAGATACTAGACAATATTTCATCGACACTAAAAGGTCCTAAACATCCTAAAAATATAGTTACTCCGGTTGACAATGGGTTAATGACAAAAGAAGTTGATGCACTTAGAAAAGGAGACGCTAGGCTTTTAGAAAGTAAAAATTATGAAGTGTTTTTAGCCCAGGCCGAAAAAATACCGAATATTCTTAGAGAGATAGGCAGACTAAGGGAAATTACCTTTAGGGAAGTTGGAGAGGGCACCAATGAAGCTATTGATTTAGATCCTTTTGATAATTATTACCACCATATGTTTTTGTGGGATAACGAAGCTAAAGTACTAGCAGGCGCTTACAGAATGGGCTTAGGCTCTAAGATATTCGCGAAATATGGTATTGATGGGTTCTATTTGCAAGACTTGTTTCGTTTTGAGCCCGAACTTTATAAAATGATGAGCGAATCCATTGAAATGGGGCGCGCCTTTATTGTCAAGGAATACCAACAAAGACCCATGCCTTTATTTTTACTTTGGAAAGGTATTGTGCATATTACTTTACGCTATCCAGAACACAAGTTTTTAATTGGTGGCGTAAGCATCAGTAATCAGTTTTCAAACTTCTCAAAATCATTGATGGTGGAGTTTATGAAATCTCACTATTACGATCCTTATATTGCGCAATACGTACATCCTAAAAAGGAATTTAAAGTAAAATTAAAAGACGCAGATAAAGATTTTGTATTTGACGAAGCCGAAGCCGATTTAAACAAATTTGACAAGTTTATCGACGAAATAGAACCAGGAGCTTTGCGGCTACCTGTACTCCTAAAAAAATACATAAAACAGAATGCAAGATTAGTAGCCTTTAACGTTGATCCTCTGTTTAATAACTCGGTTGATGGGTTGATGTACATCCGGATTGCCGACCTGCCCGAAAGTACCGTAAAACCAGTAATGGAAGAATTCCAAGCCGAACTGGAACGTAAGCTTTTTGGGAATAATGAGACTTAAAACTTCTGTTTTATTGTATTTAATTGTGGTTTGAATGAAAGCGTTTGAATCGATAAAAGACTATTATAGACCTATTCAACCTTCAACCCGAAAAGAGGGGGATTCTGTTACATATCAAGAACTCGTTCCTGATGTTTCTTTAGAAAATTTCATCTACTGCTATTGGCAGTTAAGAACAAAACAACCATTAGAAAACCCATTCATTTATCGTGTAGTATCTGATGGTTGTATTGATGTTTTCTTCAACCTAAACAATCCCCAAGAAAGTTTTGTTATGGGCTTTTGCCGAAAATACACGGAGTTTCCAATTGGGACTGACTTCAATTATGTCGGCATTCGGTTTTTGCCATCAGCCTTTCCTTTGATATTCAATAGCAACGCAAAAGCATTGAGCAATAAAGATCAGGAATTGAAATTTATTTTACCTGAAATGGCAAAAGCTATTCAGCAACATATAGTGCCACATCAAAATTTCTCTATAGTTTCAGAAAAACTCCATCTCATAATTGCGCCCTATATCGTAAATAAAACATTTGATTTTGATAAGCGATTCTACAATGCACTAAATTTAATCTTTAAAACCTCCGGAAACATAGAAACCGAAAATGGTTTGGATACAGGTTTAAGTCCCCGACAATTAAGACGTGTTTTTAATTTCTATGTAGGCACAACCCCAAAAGCATTTAGTAAAGTAGTACGGTTTCAGCAGTTTTTAAATATGAAACCTTCTTCGCAAAGTTTGAAAGCTCAAAAGTTGTTTTTTGATGTTGGCTTTTACGATCAGGCGCATTTTATAAAAGACTTTAAAACGTTTTATGGTGTTACACCTTCGCAAGCCTTTAGATAGAGTTTGTCCGTTTTATACAATTTCCGTACAGCGTTTGGTTCTAAATTTGTCATAACAAAACATCAGAACCATGAAAACAATATTCATTTTAGCTTTTACAGTAAGTATAGCGCAGAGTCAAGTTGAACATCAAAATTTAAAAACCATGAAACTAAATGCGGGAATCATTACCGAAAAATTAGACGACACGAAAAAATTCTACACCGAAACCCTAGGATTTGGCGTAGCCTTTGAAAACGATTTTTATTTACTCATGCATACACCAAATGGAGCAGCAGAAATTAGTTTTCTAAAACCTAAGCATCCTAGTCAGCAACCTATTTTCCAAGCTCCCTTTAATGGAAAAGGTGTTTATATTACGATTGAAATTGATAACGTTGACGAAGTTTACAGGCAATTAAAACAAAAGGGCACAAAAATAGAGTTTGACATAAGAACCGAACCTTGGGGCGACAGGCATTTTGCAATCGTGGACCCAAATGGAATCGGCATTGACATTGTTACTTATACAAAACCAGAGGAATAATGGAAACGTCAATTACATTACGCAAAGCAAAAAATATAGGCGCAACCATTGAAAAGCGACTAAACGAAATAGGCATTCACACCTTGGCAGATCTTGCAGAAACAACTGCTAAAAAAGCATATAAGAAGATATGCCAAAAACACCCAGATAAAACCATACCAAAGTGTTACTATTTATACTCACTTCAAGGCGCTTTAATGGATTTAGATTGGAGAAAACTTCCAGAGGATATTAAAAAGGAATTAGTGAGTTAGTAAAAAAGAGGCTGTCTGAAAAGTGATTAATTCTTGTCAAACTGGGCGCAGTCGAAGTTTTAACATGTTGAACATCCACGTGTTTCTATAAAGCTATGCTTCGTACCTTCAAAACAAAAAATATTTTGTTTCTCCGCTACCGCTAAGCTCCTGCTTAGCGGCAACAACAGTAAGTAAAACAATCAACCTAAAAACCCAGTACTATCAATCTCTAAAACGGTATGGTCATCTTGAAAATTTCGTGCACTAGAGTATTTCCAATCTACAGGATTGGTAACAAAACCAGTTTCTACAGGGTTATTATGAATATAATCTATCTTTTGTTTTATAACTGAATCAGTCCATAATTCAATTGGCTTATTATGATGTTGCCAAAATTGATATTTAGAACCATTACTTTTCTTTTTTGCAGCACGTTCAAAAAACCATAATAAATACTCTTTTCTGCCTTCTCGCGGATTAGATTCAATAGCTTCAATCATTTTTTTAGAAGTAAAACTTTTAAAATCTCTTAATAATCCGTCTGGTTCATGAATACTCGACCTAAAAATTAAATGCAAATGACTGGGCATAAAACAGTAGGCATATAATTCCATACCTTTCTTGGCTCTACAATAGTTTATGTTTTCTATCAGTACATCAAAATAAGCTTGCCTTGTAAAAACGTCCAGCCAATTTACAGTAGCGAAAGACACAAAATATAACCCTGATTTATTATGAAATTTATAATTTCTACTCATTAATCTAAAATACAAAAAGCTTTTAATTCATAAAAAACAGGTTATAAAAGCTTCCATTTTTCTTACTCATACCGCCACTAAGCTAGAGCTTAGTGGTAGCGAAATAAATAAATTCGTTAAGACTAAAGCCAACTAGTTCAACCTAGAAAAAACAAACTTCATCTCCCTCGCTATTTCCAAACTTCTATTAAAATAGGTTTCGGTTTGCTGTGGTGTCCCATCAGATTCTTTTGGGTCTTCGTAAGTTACTGCTATGCGTTTTTCGCACCCAAAAACCATAGGGCAGCCTTTATCTGCCGAAGAGCAAGTCATAACTGCAGCAAATTCTGAAGCTGGATTAAAAGCATCACTAAACTGTTTTGAGAATGCTATCACAGCTGGTTCGTTTTCTGAAAACTTGATACTGTAAACAGGATTATTTCCTTCTGAAAGTTTATTGATTTTAAAACCTTGATTAATCAAGGTCTCTCCTACTTTTGGGAACATTGCTGTAGCTTCAGTCCCTCCGGAATAACACGATACATTATCGATATTATAATAGGCAGCCATAGTCTGCGCCCAAATTTGGGATAAATGACTTCGTCTTGAATTGTGTGTGCAAATAAAATTTAAACGAATAGATTGCTTAGATTCAATTTTATGTTTTAAATAATCTATTAATGGCTTAAGTATCGCCTTTCTATCTTCTGAAACTTCATTATTATCTAATGAATTTATAGTATTAGAAATAGCGTCAAACAACTTTGTATTTTTCATATGATGTATTGGTTAACAGCATCCTGAACTAGGAGAACAACAAGATTCAACTTTTTCAACAACACTTTCGGCGGCTTCAACAATTTTTTCAGGTACACCGCAAAGTTCTTTGGCTTTACAATCTGTTTTTTCAACGGCTAATTTAAGGATTAAGTTATTGTCCTGTATTTCGAAATCGTTAACAAATAATTGTGCGGTATGGAATGTGGTGTTACTATATTCAAACTTTACCTCAGCCTCTAAAACATATGGTTTCATTTTACCCACCTTGTTTAAAATCCCTAATGCTTTTAGTACAGACATATGCGCTGTTTTGCTTTTTTCCAACGGACTTTCCCAAAGCTGAATAATGGTTTCCTTCCAACTATCAGTTTGCGCGCCACAATCTACAGCATCTACCGTAATGTGCTTTACTTCCGTGATGTGATAGTTTGCGCCCACAAATCTAGTTGGGGCGTATTCAAACAATAAGGTTTTCCCTTTGTTTTCTTCTAATATTGAAAATAATTCTTGAGTTTTCATGGTTTTAAATTTTTATTCAACTGAATGATTTTATAAAATCTCTTTGAGCGTTTAGCAACAATTAGATTTAGTTTTATTAAAAAAACTATTAAGCTGCGATTGAAATTCCTGAAAACGTTCAACATTCAAACAATAGCAAATACTCTTACCTTCAAAATTTCCTTTGAGCAAACCAGCATCGTTTATCACTTTTAAATGCTGGGAAATGGTAGGTTGCGAAAGCCCTATTTCATCTACAATATCATTGCAAATACAAGACTCTTGCTTACTTATATATTGCAAAATTGCAACGCGTGCAGGATGCGCAAACACTTTGGCCATAGCTGCCATAGTGGTAATGTCTTCGGAATAAATATCAAGTTTTGATGCTCCCATAGCTTTAAATTTTATACCAAATAAGCTTCAAATTGATGGGTTAAATTCGTTTCTATTTCATTTATACCTACCAGCTGGCAGGTTTCAACATAAAATAGAACCGCAACTAAGGCTATGCTTATATTTTCTATCTTATCTAAAAAAAATATAATTCAAATTTAACATCAATAATTTTGATATTCATTTGGTATTGTACAAATATACGATTAAAATGTAATATTGCAATATTACGATGTTAAATAAATTAAAAAAAACCAAAAACAAATCTGCTTCTGGCTTTAAACTTTTTATAATCCCTTAAACCAATTCTGGAAATGCTCTCCTAAAACAGGCGTAGGCTTCTTTTCGCCACTTAATGCTCCTATGAGACTTAAAACCCACAATACCAATATTAATATATTGAGTATCCATCCAATAACAGGGATAAACATAAAAACAAGAGATAGGATTAATAATCCTAACATTTGACGAATGTAAAAAGACCCTAATTCAGACCTATCTCCGTTATTCATCACTAGAGCTATAATCCATCCAATTAAGGTAATATGTGCTATAATAGCAACATTTTTACCATCACTTAGCACTTCTTTCGCATCATCAGCAAATTCAGCAGCGGTTTCTTTCGCCTCATTTGCAAATTCTTTTGCTTTTTCTTTTGCTTCCCCTGCTAGTTCCTTAGCGTCATCTGCTAATTCACTTGCTTTACCACTTACTTTATCGGCTGCTTTTTTTGCGCCATCTTTAGCATCGCCTAACATATCATCTAGGTCATCGCTTAAATTTTTTTTATCTGACATTATCTTTAATATTTAATTAGAATTTAAAAGTAATAAAAAATAAACTTACTACTAACTATATGTGTTTCAAAGTTTAAAAACGTTACATTAATTTATCCGAATAACATAATGATGCCTCCAAGAGCGGTAATTATAATTATAAATCGCCTGTAATTTACGTTTGAAATTAGCTTTACCAAACGTGTTCCTAAAAAAAACCCAATAACAACTGCTGGAATTAAGATTAAATTTAAAACCAAGCTTTCTTTGTTTACTGTTTCCCAAACAAAGAAATGAAACGGTAATTTAAACACATTGATAATGAAGAATAACCAAGCAGCTGTTCCTATAAACTCATTTTTGGGAAGACGAACTGCTAAAAAATAAATATTTGCAATAGGGCCCGCTAAATTGCCTATCATGGTTGTAAAACCGGCTAAAAACCCTGCGGTGTTTGAAAACCATTTATTTTGAGGGACGCTGGTAGATTTTCGCTTCTCAAAATACCACATAATCAAAATAGAAACGATGATGATAATAGCCATGATGCGCTTAAATACAAGTTCTGAAATAGCATCGCCTACCCAAACACCAACCAAAACACCAACAATCATGGCAGGCATTAATTTTTTAATAAAACGCCATTGGGTATGTCTGTTATAATAGGTTACCGCCAAAATATCTGCGCCAATAAGCATGGGCAATAAAATTCCTGTGGACGCTTTTTCTCCAAAAACAAAGGCTAGAATTATGATGATAACAATGCCGACACCCTTAATTCCAGATTTAGAAAAGCCCAAAACAAAAGCGGCCAAAAAAACCGCTATCCATTGAAACGTAGTTAAATTATAGGATTGTAAAATGTCTGTTATACCCAAATCATATTATTTAAAAGCAGCATCAATAGGTTCCCAAAGTTCAATTTTATTGCCATCGTTATCCAAAATCCAACCGAATTTTCCGTATTCATACTCCTCTATTTCTCCAACAATGGTTACACCTTCTTCTTTTAAAACCTTAAGCAGTTCCTCTAAATTTTCAACACGATAGTTGAACATAAAATCCTTCTTGGATGGCTCATAATATTTGGTGTCTTCTGGAAACGGGCTCCATTGTGTGGAACAGTCTTTTCCGTCCTTATCTTTCCACCAAAAGGTACAGCCATAATCATCGGTATTGAATCCTAAGTGCTTTTTGTACCAATCTTTTGATGCTTTCGGGTCTTTTGTTTTAAAGAACAAGCCTCCTATTCCTGTTACCCTGTTTTTCATGTCGTTTTGTAAAGAATTATACGTGTTGGTCTATTAATATGGTATTTCCATCAGGATCGTTTAATACTGTACTTGCAGGTCCAGAGGTGCTTTCGTCAGCTTCCTTTTCTAGCTTTATGTTGTTCCTTTTTAAATGTTCTTGAATGGTTCTAACATCATCAAAAGATTCCAATTTAGTGGCATTTTCATCCCAACCTGGATTAAATGTTAAAATATTTTGTTCAAACATCCCCTGAAACAGACCTATTAAGGCATTACCGTTTTTCATGATGAGATAGTTTTTTTCAACATCTCCTGCAAATTGCGAAAACCCAAGGGTTTCGTAAAATTGTTTTGAAGCCTTAATATCTTTCACACTAAGGCTTACTGAAAAAGCACCCAATTTCATAATTTTTGTTTTTTTGATTATTATTTTTTAATAGCTGTTTCGTAAATAGCAATCCATTCCTCACAGGTCATTTTTCTGGTCAATTCTGCTATCAATTCAAAAGGAATTTCATCTACATATTTAAAGCGTACACAGCTTTTCCCCATATCCAGTTTGCGTTTGCTGTGTTTTGGAAATTCGGACACAAACCAATCGTGCAATTCTTTTTTAGCGTAAATGCCGCTATGGTATAAATTCACAGAGTTTTTTTGAGATGCAAAACTCATAAATGGCAAAGGTGTTTTAGGATCGCAATGGTACCCATCTGGATATACTGAATGTGGCACATAATAGCCAATCATTTTGTAAATCATGCCTTCCTCAAAACCCTCAGGTAAATTGGTATTTATAACGTTTCTTAATTTTTTTAAAGCCTCCTGCCTGTCTTCTGGAACTTGCTTGATGTAATCTTCCGGTGATGTAGCTTCGTATTGCATAATCTATTTTATTTACGTTGAAGGATTAACCCTGAAATTAAAGAAATTATAAATCCAAGAATTATAACTGATGCAAACATCATAAATGCCATAAAACCAGGACTGCCATAATCTTTCATTTGTTGCGTTAATTCAGTAGTTTTAACTTTTAGGTCTTCAGCAGATAGTGTCTCGCTCATTTTTTTTACGGAATACTCTAAGTACTGACTTGCAAAATCAGGATTTATATAGCTGGTATAAATATAATCGAAAACAGCAACACCTATGGCAGAAAACAAGGCTATGAGCATCCCGATTGCAATAGCCTTTCCTAAAGATACTTTTCCGTTGTTTACTTTATCTCGATAATGTTTGATGCCGAAATAAACAAACAATAATGAAAGTACCATTGCCGTGTAGCCTATAAGTTCTCCATAGTCAAAATCTACACCCATCCCTAGAAAAAAAGGCAGGCCAAATAACACGAAACCACTTATTAATGCATAAAGTCCGTATTTAAATACTGTATGTTTCATTTTAAACTTATGTATTGATTCGTAAACCAAAAGTAGTTTGATTGGTAGAATTGAGGCTCATACTAAAGTACTAAATTGCTAAGACTTTAGTGGTAAAGCTAATAAAAAAACTGATCTCGGTTGACGAGCTAGTCTTAAATTCCAAGAAAAAAATTCCAAATTCCAAAAAGGAAAAGCGCAATAAAATTAGAGGTGTGATAAAAAACAAAAAGTCTAAATAATATTCAGCTCTTTTGAAATTTGAATGGCCTGCGTGCGTCGTTTTGCGTTTAACTTTACAAGCAAATTAGAAACATGTGTTTTTATGGTGCTTTCTGAAACAAATAACTTTTCTGCTATTTCTTGATTGGATAATCCTAAAGCCACTTCTCTTAAAACTTCATATTCTCGTTTACTTATACCTAATACTTCAATTTTTTGAAGATCTATTTTAGTATTGGAAACCGGTTGTTGCTTTTGAGTTTTCTTATTAATGAATATTCCGATGCTTAAAAAAACAATAGCAATTATTGCCATAACATATTCAATTCTTAAATCGCCACTAATTAAAGTGTACTTACTAAATTGAAATAGAAGCAGCAATGCTAAAATAAGTAGTGAAAAAACGAGTATGGTTTTCTTCATTAATTTATGATGATTTTCATGTCAGTGGGAGTGATATGACGATAGGAGCATTGTATCGAGAACCTTTCGTTAAATTAAATTCTTCTAAGCTAATTTAAAAAACTTCTCGAGACATCATGCTTTGGCGTGACACTCGAAGTGATAATTCTAACAAAATTTCGCTTTAATTTTATCAACAATGGTTTGTGCTAATTTTTCTTTGCTTTCAACCGTCCAACCTGCAACGTGAGGTGATAATATTACGTTTTCTGAATGTATTAAATATTGGAAAGCTTCGGGCAGGTTTTCAATGGCACTTCGACTGCGCTCAGCGTGACATTCGTCAATTACAGAAGGTTTGAACAAGTTTTCAAAAGAGGCTTTTTCGTATTCCAAAACATCCAATCCAGCTCCTAAAATTCTACCAGATTTTAATGCTGAAACTAAATCTTGAGTGACTACGCTTTTTCCTCTGGCGGTATTTAATAACCAAAATGGTTTTTTAAATTGATTGATGAATTCTGAATTCATCATATTAAGTGTTAGGGATGTTTGCGGCGTGTGCAAGCTTACAACATCAACCTTATCTTGAAATTCTTTTAAGCTGACTTGTGTTGCGTTGTTATCGCCAACGTTATCTTTTATATCGTAACACAACACTTCAACATCAAAACCGCGCAGTTTTTTTGCAAAGGCTTTTCCCATGTTGCCGTAACCTATAAGCCCGACGGTTTTTCCATCGAGTTCTATACCTCTATTTTCTTCTCGCAACCATTTACCTTGTCGTACTTCTTCATCGGCTTTATTCAGTTTGTTGAAAAGTGATAATAACATCCCTAAAGTATGTTCACCAACTGCATTTCGATTGCCTTCTGGGGCTGAAATTAAATAAACACCCTTTTGTTCGGCATAATCACAATCTATGTTTTCCAGCCCTGCACCTACGCGACCTATGAATTTTAAATTTGTTGCTGCATCTAAAAATGTTTTATCTATTGTGAAACGACTGCGGATAATAAAACCATCGTACTCATGGATTTTTGCTTCTATGTCTTCTTTTGAAGAGGTGTAATCTTCATGGTTTATAAACCCTAAATCGTTGAGTTGGTCTATTAGTAATTCGTGGTTGGTGTCGAGGTGTAAAACTTTCATTTGAATAACTTAGGTTACAAAAATACGATGTTTTTGCGTTAGGGATTGCAACGGCATCCTTTTTGTGAAGCTATAGAAAGCAAATATTATTGTTTGAAACGAAGTGTTAATTAATTAACGAGATTCCGAAACAAGTTCGGGACTGCTTCGCAGAAAGATATAGTGGAAAGCCCGACCCTTGTGGTAACGCCCAAATAAACTAAATGGTAAATTCCAAGAATAAAATGCTAAATCCCTAAAATCATCTTAGCAATCCAGAAATAAAGCAGAATTCCTAAAATATCATTACTTGTAGTGATGAATGGCCCTGTGGCGATGGCTGGATCAATACCACGTTTGTTTAAAAATAATGGCACAAACGTACCGATAAGTCCCGCAACAATTATGACTGCAACGAGCGATACCGAAATGGCTAATGCGGTTATGATTTCGCCTTTGAAAGCCCACACGAACAAAAACAGAAATAGGGCCAATATAAAACCATTGAGGGCTGCGAGCAGCATTTCTTTTATCAATCGGCTATTGACGCTTCCACGGACATCATCGTTTGCCAAACCTTGCACGATAATAGCACTAGATTGTACGCCTACATTACCCGCCATAGCTGCAATTAACGGTGTAAAAAAGAATAAAACGACTGCTTTTCCTGTAAAAAGCCCTTCGAAACCTTCCATGATTAAAAACGCACCTATACCACCAACTAAACCTAAAAACAGCCATGGTAAACGTGCACGCGTGAGTTCTAAAATTGTATCATCCGCTTCCACATCACCTGTTAAACCTGCAGCCATTTGATAATCTTTATCGGCTTCTTCTTTTAGAACATCTACAATATCATCAATGGTAATTCTGCCTAAAAGTATTTGGTTTTCATCAACTACCGGAATCGCCTCTAAATCGTATTTTGCCATAACTTTTGCCACAGCTTCTACATCATCATTTACATTAACGGAATCCACATTAACCTTTACTAGATCTGATATTTTTTGCTCACTTTTAGCAACAATTAAATCTTTCAAGGACAGGCGACCAATCAACTTTTCTTCCTTATTGACGACGTAAATGGAATGTACACGCGTTACTTCTTTGGCTTGTCCACGGATTCTGCGCATGCAACCGGCAACCGTCCAAGTTTCATAAACCTTTACCAACTCTTTTGCCATGAGTCCACCTGCGGTATCTTCATCATAGGTTAAAAGCTCTGTAATTTCGGCTTTGTGCTCTTCGTCTTCAATTTGGTCTATTACGGCTTGTTGACGTTCTTCTGATAATTCTGCAATAATATCTGCCGCATCATCGGTATCCAACTCCTCAACTTCTTCGGCAATTTCCTTGGCAGAAAGATTTTTTAAGACCTTTTCTCGATTGTCCTCATCGAGTTCCATTAGGATGTCTGAAGTGGTTTCAGAATCTAACAATTTTATGACATAGATTGCCTGTTCTAGATTGAGTTCATCTAAAATTTCGGCAATATCGGCATAGTGAAACTCGTCTAGTAGTTTTTTAAGTTCCTTATCGTTTTGTTCTTCAATAAGCAACTCTACTTGCTCTAAAAGTGCATCCGTTAGCTCAAATTGTATGTTTTCTTTTTCCTCTTCCATCAACTTGATTGTTAAAAGGCGTTTCTATGAAAATATATGTATGTCAGTTCGAGTGTCACGCCTAAGCGCGATGTATCGAGAACTTATTGTTTATTTTCTCTAGCAACTAAGTCTCGATACAATTTTAATTTGATTATCCTCAAATTAAAATTGCTCGACCTGACATCGTTCTTCTATTATTTTCGGTCGTTTTCTATCAATTGCGTCAGTTCTACAAACTCTTGAACTTGCAATTGTTCCGGACGCCTGCCAAAGATAACATTTGCTTTTAAATTATCAGATAAATCGAATGTTTTTAAACTATTACGCATGGTTTTTCGGCGTTGCTGAAAGGCTGCTTTTACGACTTTGAAGAATAATTTTTCGTCGCAAGCTAATCTAAAATCTTTTTTTCGGGTAAGTCGTAACACGCCTGAATCTACTCTTGGCGGCGGATTAAAGACTGTGGGCGGCACGGTAAATAAATACTCTGCATTGTAAAATGCTTGCGTTAATACCGATAAAATGCCATATACTTTATTGCCTTCTTTGGAACAGATACGTTGGGCTACTTCTTTTTGAAACATCCCTGAAAATTCTGGAATTTGATCACGTAACTCTAAAGTTTTGAATAGGATTTGTGAAGAAATATTATAGGGGAAGTTTCCGATGATTGCCAAAGGCTCTCCTTTAAATACTTCGTTTAAATCGAATTTCAAGAAGTCCTTTTCTATGATTCTGGGTGCTAAATTGAGGTAATTGGCTTGTAGATATGCTACCGATTCCCTGTCAATTTCTATAACGTAGGTAGTGGCTTTTTTTTTGAGCAAATACTTGGTAAGTACGCCCATGCCTGGACCGATTTCCAAAACATTGGTGTAGCCTTCTAAGGAAAGAGAGTCCGCTATTTTTTCAGCGATACTTTCATCTTTTAAAAAATGCTGACCTAAGAATTTTTTTGGGTTTACTGACATGGTTTTTCTTTATCGCGCAAAGTCGCCAAGGCGCAGAGCTTTGTTTGTTTTCAGACCCTTCAGGTTTTTAAAACCTGAAGGGTCTCCACTAATTACTTAAAATTCACGGTATATTCATCAATAATTTGAAGCTCTGTTCTAAAAGACAACATTTTATCGGCAAACTTTTTTAAGCCTTCAGTTCTTAATGTATCGGCATCTTCTTTATAATAGGCATCTAATGCTTCTCTGGAATACGACCTGTACTGAATAGAATAGGTAACAGCTCCCATATCTTCTTCTACCAAAACTTTCGTAAGGGTTGCTTTTTCAAACTTTCCTGTCGCTAAAACTTGTGGAATATGTTCTTTTATCCAGGTTAGCCATTCGTCGTGAATGGACGCTTCAATATTTACGGTGACGTTGTATATATACATTTATCCTACGATGTTTACAATTTTTCCAGGCACTACAATGACCTTTTTAGGGGTACGTCCTGCTAACTGTTCTTGTGTTTTTTCGTTTGCCAGAACCGCTTTTTCAATGTCGTCTTTACTCAAATCTAATGGTAATTCCATTGTGAAACGCATTTTACCATTAAATGAAATTGGGTAATTTTTACTGCTTTCTACCAAATGATTGGCGTCGAATTTTGGGAAAGGTGCTGTTGAAATTGAACCGCTATGTCCTAATTTGCTCCATAATTCTTCAGCAATATGTGGTGCATATGGCGATAATAAAATCAATAAGGGTTCTAAAATTTCTTTTGAAGTACATTTTTGAGCGGTTAACTCATTGGCAGCAATCATAAAGGTTGATACCGAAGTATTAAAAGAGAAATTCTCGATATCTTCTTGAACCTTTTTAATGGTTTTATGAAGTGTTTTAAGAGCCTCCCTATCCCCATCCGACTTCCCCAAAGGGGAAGAGTCAACGTAAAAACTGCCGTTTTCTCCTTGGTGGTATAGTTTCCACAATTTTTTTAGGAAATTGTGAACTCCTGTGATACCTGCGGTATTCCATGGTTTGTATTGCTCTAATGGCCCTAAAAACATTTCGTAGAGACGTAAGCTGTCTGCGCCATAATCTGAAACAATGTCGTCTGGGTTGACGACGTTGTATTTTGATTTGGACATTTTTTCTACGTCTCTACTTACTTTATAAACACCTTTTCCATTTTCAATAATTTCTCCTTTTTCACCAATAAAAATTGCGTCCTTATACTCTGGCCTCCATCTTTTAAATCCCTCTACATCTAGTTCATCAGATGAATTAACTAAGGAAACATCCGCATGCATCAATGCTATATCCATATCGTAATCAATATAGGGCTCATAAGCTCGATTACTTCCTTTATGCATAGTCTCAAGTTTCGTATGAACTAAATTAGGATCATCTTTATACATTTTATAGTAGGATTCCGAAATAAATAATTTCGGATACCTTCTAGACCCAAAAAAATTGTGTACAAAAGCACTAGTCCCCAAAATCATCCCTTGGTTAATCAACTTTTTAGCATACTCGTCAACTGGCACAACGCCTTTATCAAACAAGAATTTTTGCCAAAAACGAGAGTATAATAAATGTCCTGTGGCGTGTTCGCTGCCGCCAATGTATAAATCGACATCTTTCCAATAATCCATTGCTTCTTTTGAAGCGATTTCATTTGGGTTGTCAGGATCCATATAGCGGTTAAAGTACCACGAACTTCCTGCCCACCCAGGCATGGTGTTCAATTCTAGAGCCCCTCCTAACCTCCCCACGGGGGAGGAATTCTCAAACTCCTCTTTAGAAACTATTTCTGCTTTATCGCCGTACTGCAACCAATGCCATTTCTTGGCATTGCCTAATGGTGGCTCACCTGTTTCGGTTGGTAAATATTTTTCAACTTCTGGCAATTCTATGGGTAAAAATTGTTTGTCTATCATTTGAGGCATCCCGCTCTCATCATAATATACTGGAAATGGTTCGCCCCAATAACGCTGACGACTAAACACCGCATCACGCAAACGGTAATTGGTTTTACCTTCGCCTTGTCCTATTTTTTCCAATTCGTAAATAGCACGTTTGGTCGCTTTTTTATAGTTCATTCCGTTTAGGAAATCACTATTACCAATAACGGTTTTTGCTTTATCTGAAAACGCTTCTTCTGAAATATCAACACCATCGAAAATATTAGGGATTGGGATATTGAAATGTTTTGCAAAGGCATAATCGCGCTCATCGCCACATGGTACAGACATGACTGCTCCAGTACCATAACCAGCCAAAACATAATCGCCAATCCAAATCGGAATTAACTTTTCTGTAAACGGATGAATCGCGTAAGCCCCAGTAAACACTCCAGAAATGGTTTTTACATCAGCCATTCTATCGCGCTCACTACGTTTTGCAGTAGCTTCAATGTAAGCGTCAACAGCTTCCTTTTGCTCAGGCGTTGTTATTTGTTGCACCAAATCATGCTCTGGTGCCAAAGTCATAAAACTAACGCCGAAAATTGTGTCGGGTCTTGTTGTAAAGACTTCTATTTGATGAGATTGCTTCGTTTCACTCGCAATGACGTTAAACGACACGCTTGCACCAACCGATTTTCCAATCCAGTTACGCTGACTTTCCTTTAAGGCATCTGTCCAATCTATTTTGTCCAATCCTTTCAACAAACGTTCTGCATAGGCAGAAATACGCATGCTCCATTGGGTCATTTTTTTTCTAATTACGGGATGTCCGCCACGTTCTGAAACTCCGTTTACAATTTCATCATTTGCTAAAACCGTTCCTAAAGCAGGGCACCAGTTGACTTCGGTTTCGGCTAAATAGGTTAATCTATATTGTAATAATATTTGTTGTTGTTTTTTCGAATCAAAACTATTCCATTCTTCAGCAGAAAACGGTTCTATAGTATCATCACAAACGGCATTTACAGTTGCATTTCCTTCCAAAGAAAAAATAGTCTCTAATGTTGAAATATCTTCAGCTTTATCACTTTCATTATTATACCATGAATTGAACAATTGAATAAAAATCCATTGTGTCCATTTGTAATAACTCGGATCTGAAGTTCTCACCTCACGAGACCAATCGAATGAAAATCCTATTTGATCCAATTGACGACGATAGGTTTTAATATTTTCGGCAGTAGTAATTGCTGGGTGTTGCCCTGTTTGAATCGCATATTGTTCCGCAGGCAATCCAAAAGAATCATACCCTTGGGGATGCAACACATTGAACCCTTGATGACGTTTGTAACGTGCATAAATATCTGAAGCAATATAGCCTAATGGATGTCCAACGTGTAACCCCGCACCACTCGGGTAAGGGAACATATCCAACACGTAATACTTTGGTTTATCGCTTTTGTTTTCGGCTTTAAACGTTTGATTGTCTGCCCAATATTTTTGCCAATCTTTTTCTATTCTCCTGAAATCGTATTTCATAAACTTCTTTTTTCTCGCAAAGGCGCAGAGGCGCAAAGTCTTACCTCATTAATTCAGAAAAACTTTGCGTCTTCGCGTCTTTGCGAGCCATTTTAAAAAACGCAAATTTAAACTTATTATAACACTATTGAAAGTTTAAACGTTGTTATACCAAACGAAACACTATTCTTTATTATTTTTACACCATTAATCCATTAGTTTATGAGTTCATCTTTTGAGAAACACCAAAAACGCAGGCTTGTTTCTTCATATATTTCGGTAGTGATAAGCATTGCGCTTGTACTGTTTTTATTGGGCTTACTGGGCATGTTGGTTGTAAACGCCAAAAAAGTTTCCGATCATTTTAAGGAACAGGTTGTTGTCACAATTTACCTGAAAGATTCGGCTAAAGAAGTAGAACGCAAACAACTTGAAAAAAGTTTAGCAATGGCAGATTACGTAAAATCGACCGAATACGTGTCTAAAGAACAAGCAGCAGAGTTTATGAAAGCCGAAAATGGCGAAGATTTTATGGATTTTGTGGGCTATAATCCGTTGCAAAATTCTATCGATGTGCATTTAAAAGCAGATTTTGTAACCTCCGAACATTTAGAAAAAATTTCAGCGGAAGCTTTAAATAAAAAGTTTGTCGAAGAAGTTACTTATGACAATGACTTGGTAAACCTGATGAACGACAATGTTAAAAAAATCAGTTTTTGGGTGTTGGTGATTAGTGGGTTGTTCACTTTAATTGCGGTTTTATTGATCAATAGTTCGTTGAGATTAGCGGTATATTCTAAACGCTTTACCATTAAAACCATGCAAATGGTTGGGGCTACAAAGCGTTTTATTCGTCGCCCGTTTGTTTGGAAAAGTGTGCGCTTGGGTGTTCTTGGTGCTGTTTTAGCATTAATAGGAATGGCGATTGTGCTGTATTATGTCAACAAAACATTCCCTGAATTGGAGTTATTGGCAAACCCAATTTTAATGATAGCTTTATTTGTAGTGATTTTTGCTTTAGGTATCGTCATTACTTGGATAAGCACACATTTTGCAACACAACGCTTTTTGAATTTGAAGACGGATGAGCTGTATTATTAACCATTTATTTAATATGAAACAGATTTTATTGATTGTATTATTATTTTTCACATTCATCTCATTTTCTCAAAATTCAAAATTCAGTTTAGAATTAAATTATCCACTTCCAATTGACGATAATCTAATTGGAAGAAATAATAATGGCATAGTAGATGCTGGACTTAAATATTCTTTCTCTAATCTGAGGTTATTAAATATTGGTGCATCATTAAATGCAGGCATATACAAAAACTCGAAAGATGATCGTGTGCAACCCTTTGATGTTACCACTTACTTAATTCAACCTAAAATTTTTGCTGAATTAAATATAAAATCTTTAACGAGTTTACATCCTTCAATTGGTTTAGGTTATACTTTTTTAAGTGCCAATGTATCCGATATAACTAGTTTTAATATGGGAAACAATGCTTCTGTTAGTTCAAGTGAAACAGAAAGTGGCATCAATTTTAATTTGGGGTTAGCTTATGATATTAGCAAGAAGTTATTCGTTCAAGCCCAGTATGATTTCGTAAAAATTGGTGTTGATGAAGATGCTCCCGATATAAAGTATAACACCAACATTAACCTCTTCAAAATAGGATTGGGTTATCGGTTATAAATGATGAAAGAACATAAATTAAAAAACCATTAACACATTGGGTTAAAATAAATCAGTTAATTTGCATTAATATTGAAATTAGTGATGGGAGAAAAAAAACGAAAAGAAGCTACAAAACCTGTTTTTGTATTTGGTAAAAAGAATTACAAATTCATGTTTATTGGTTTAGGATTTATTGCATTGGGTTTTATCTTGATGTCTGGTGGTGGTAGCGATGACCCAAATGTTTTTAATCCTGAAATTTTTCATTGGAGACGTATTCGATTGGCGCCAACTTTAGTGTTGATTGGTTTTGGTATCCAGATTTATGCTATTTTGTTGAATCCCGATAAGAAGTAGTTTTTTATTCCTGCGAAAGCAGGAATCTAGTTTTTAATATCCCTATGGATTCCTGCTCCTGAAACTTCGGTACGAGAGGAGTGACAGCACAATAATAATCTTCATTCATTTAAAATAGAACTCCTATTTTTAAAGTTTAAACGATAAAAAGGTATTTATTGCACTATTTTAATATTTTTGCGCCATGGAAATTATAGACGCAATTATATTAGGTATTGTTCAAGGACTTACAGAGTTTCTACCTGTTTCTTCTAGTGGGCATTTAGAATTGGGAAAAGCTATTTTGGGTGATAATTCTGTTCCTGAAGAAAGTTTATTGTTTACAGTAGTGCTTCATTTTGCTACTGCATTAAGTACTATTGTCGTTTTTAGAAAAGACATTTTAGACCTTATAAAAGGTGCTTTGAAATTTAAGTGGAATGACGATTTACAGTTTATTTCAAAAATTGCACTTTCAATGATTCCTGCCGTTATTGTCGGTTTGTTTTTTGAAGAACAATTGGAAGCCCTTTTTGGTGGGAATATTTTATTGGTTGGCTGCATGCTCATTGTAACAGCCATTCTTTTATTTTTGGCAGATAAAGCCAAAGACACCAATAAAAAAGTAACTTTTAGCAATGCATTTGTTATCGGTATTTCGCAGGCCGTTGCGATGCTTCCAGGGATTTCGCGCTCTGGGGCAACAATTTCCACTTCTGTTTTATTAGGAAATGACAAGACTAAAGCCGCACGTTTTTCATTTTTAATGGTAGTGCCTTTAATCTTTGGAAAAATTGCAAAAGATGTTTTGAGTGGTGATATTTCTGCTGAAAGTCAAAATTTTACCGCACTATCCATTGGCTTTGTTGCAGCTTTTGTTGCTGGCTTATTTGCTTGTACCTGGATGATTGCTTTGGTTAAAAAAAGTAAACTATCTTACTTCGCCATCTACTGTGTTATTGTTGGTCTTATTGCCATAGTTTTTGCTTTAGCTAATTAATATGACTGCTGAAGATTATCTTTCTGGTCAGGTTTTATTGATTGATAAACCTTTGAATTGGACGTCCTTTCAAGTGGTCAACAAACTGCGTTGGGAAATACGACAAGCCTTCAACATTAAAAAAATAAAAGTGGGTCATGCTGGCACGCTAGATCCTCTTGCCACAGGTTTATTGGTAATTTGCACAGGAAAAATGACCAAGCAGATCGACACATTTCAAGGACAAACAAAAGAATATACTGGTACTATTGTTTTAGGAAGCACCACACCTTCTTTTGATTTGGAAACTGAAATCAACAAAACCTTTCCAACCGAACATATTACCGAAGATTTAATCCATGACACTACGAAACAGTTTATTGGCGAAATTCAACAATTTCCTCCTGTTTTTTCTGCAATAAAAAAAGACGGAAAACGCTTGTATGAATATGCTCGTGCAGGTGAATCTGTGGACATAAAATCAAGAACAGTTTCTATTTCAGAATTTGAAATCACAAAAATTGATACTTCGACTGCGCTCAGTACAAGCGCAATAAATATAGACTTTAGGGTGGTTTGCGGTAAAGGTACTTACATCCGCTCTTTGGCTAATGATTTTGGGAAAGCGATGAACTCAGGTGCGCACCTATCAGCACTTAGACGTACCAAAATTGGTGACTTTAAAGTCGAGAATGGCACGTCTATTGCAGCCTTCATAGAAAGCCTAAAAGGCTAAACACTTTATTTTTACGTATATTTCAGCACAAAAGCATTGCTAAATCAGAGATTTGAACCTAACAAATCAACATAAAGCCCTATTATTAACCTTTCTTATTACTGGAACGGTTGTCATGTCTATTTTTAATCTCAGCTTAAAAAGACACACCGAAAACATGGCAGAAAGCTATTATGAAATCGAGCCTGAAAAAGAGCCGACCGAAGAAGAAATGAAAATTCAGGAAGCTCTGGAAAATCAAAATAACGCTAAAGCCGAAACCAACAAGGCCTTTAACGAAACCAAAAACAACAAACATTTTGCCCAGGCTTATAAAACTATTGCGCCACCAGAAGATTATGTCCCAAGATCTAGTGATGTTAATAATTCTGATGCTTTAGAAAATTATAAATCAAAATACAAAAATTCCAATCCCGCAAAGTTAAAAAACAAAGATCTATCTTCTTTTAGTAAAGTAAATGATTTGTTGAAAAAACAAAAGGGGGAAGGTTCTAATACGAGAAGCACCATGTCTTACTCTTTAGTAAACCGCTCACATTACTATTTACCTACACCTGTTTATCTATGCGAAAATGGCGGGAAAATAGTGATTAATATTACTGTAAATTCAAACGGAGATGTGATTGATGCTTATGTAAACACGTCGTCAACATCCTCAAATGAATGTTTGGTGGAGCATGCGCTTCAATATGCCGAAGATGCCAAATTCAATAAAGACGCTTCCAAGGAAAGGCAAATTGGATCTATCACTTTTAACTTTATTGGTAAACCCTAGATTGTAATTTACCTAAAATTTCAGTAATATCATCAATCACATTTACACCTTTATTTTTGTTGTACCAATGCTGTAAATCTTCTTTAAAACCTGCAGTAAGCATGTTGTTCTTAGCCTTAAATCTTTTAACATAGCCTGTAGCTTCACTTGGTCTTGGCCCATAAGTAGTCATTACTTCACCTGTATCATTATCAATTATAATTAACTTAGGAATCGCTCTGTTTCCATTCGTTAAAAAAGCATCCATTAATTCAGGATTTTCATCTCGAAGTACCACTCGGTAATTTACGTTGTCATTTAACTCCGCTATTTTATTTAGCACTGGCAATACGTGTGCCGCATCACCGCACCAACTCTCTGAAATAACTAACCACGTCATTTTATGATTGAATTCAGAAATTTTATGTTGTGCTTCCTCTGGGACTTTTACCGTTTTATCCCAACGTTTCATTCGCCTGTCATTAAGCATTGTATAGTTAATCAAAGCTTCCGTTTTTTCAAGACCAGTAGTAGAATTAGTTGCTACCAATCGTTTTAGCAGCTCACGATAGGCAGCGTAAGACATACTTTTTTCTAAACTAGATTGTATTATGGGGCTCATAAAGGCATATTTTAATTGATTGGCACTAATTTAGTATCTTGATTTTTTATTTAAGATGATTTTTGTCATACTTTTAATTTAAACCTTACAATATTATATGAATGCAAAACACAGATGTGGTTGGTGTGAAGGCGATGCACTATATGAAGCGTACCATGACGAAGAATGGGGTGTCCCTATCTATGATGACGACAAATTGTTCGAATTTTTGATTTTAGAAACCTTTCAAGCAGGACTAAGTTGGATTACAGTTTTGAGAAAGCGCGAAAATTTCCGAAAAGCTTTTGATAATTTCAACTATAAAAAAATCGCGAATTACCAACAGGATAAAATGGATAGTTTATTGCAAGATGCAGGAATCATTAGGAATAAACTAAAAGTTAAAGCTACGGTTACCAATGCACAAGCCTTTATAAAAATTCAAGATGAATTTGGAAGTTTTAGCGATTATATTTGGGGATTTGTGGATGGCAAGCCTATTAAAAATGTATTAACCGATTATAAAAAAGCCCCTGCAAACACGCCTTTAAGCGATACTATTAGCAAAGATTTAAAAAGGCGTGGCTTTAAGTTTGTAGGTTCTACCGTTGTTTATGCACATATGCAAGCTACTGGAATGGTAAACGATCATGAGGTAAATTGTTTTAGATATGAAGAAGTTTAACATTCTAATTTTTCTATGCTTTACGTCGTTATGTAGTTCTCAATCCAAAAACGAGAAAGAAGAACGTATTCCTATTTCTGAATTTCCAGAAATTGCCCAGAGCTATTTTAACACCATTTCCCATGATGTAAAATATTTGAAATTTTATAAAGAAACCGATGGCGACAAACTTAGTTTTGAAGCTAAATTCAAAATTAAAAAACTGTATTATAGTGTTGAATTTGACACACTTGGAAAGCTTGAGGATATTGAAATCGTAATCAAAAAAAAGTACATCCCAAAAAATACTCTAAAAGAAATATTAAAATACTTTGACACCAATTTTAGAAAGTCCCGATTTTTAAAGATTCAGAAACAATATGTGAATTATACGAAAAAGTCGGACAAGCAATTTATACAGCATATCGTAGATAACCCCAACGATAAACATACCCATTTTGAAATTATAGCCGAAATTAAAACCAAACAAAAACATGAATTACGAGAATTTATTTTCGATAAAAACGGCATATTTAAAACCTCCAGAATAGTAACCTCATCTTCGTACGAGCATGCATTATATTAAAAAACTCTGTTTTGGGCTACTTTTCGTTGCTTATACTACTGTATCTGCGCAAAGTAATTTTGAGTCTTTAGGGGAATCTTCAGTCTCTTTAAACCATAAAGTATCCAAAGAATATAGCATGAATTTTGCTTTTAGAAGCCGGTATGTGTTGTATAATGACGATGGTTTACAATACCAACAACAGCAGGTAGATGTATATCATTTTTCTACTTTTAAACTGAATTACAACCATAAATTAAGTTTTGGAGTCTATTACCGCAACAGAGATTGGTTTGAAACTGGAAGTGACGAAACGCGTTTTACACAACAATTCAACTTTACCAAACAAAAATTAGGCGTGCGGTACGGACATCGTTTTAGGGCAGAACAGCGTATTTTAGATAATAAAACAATTTTCAGACAACGTTATCGGTTTGCGGTAGATTTTCCATTAAATGGCGAAAAACTGGATATTGGAGAAGCTTATTTGGTCAATGCTGTGGAAGGACTATTAAGTTTGAGTAAACCAGACCTTCCAGAAACAGATATTAGAATTTCATCACAAATAGGTTGGCAAATAACCGAAGCTTTAAAATTACAAACAGGTTTAGAACATCGGTTAGAAGCTTTTAATTTAACTGCTAAACATTATTTGTTTGTTTTGACTTCGGCGGTTTTGAGGATTTAGTGGAGGGGGTTGGTTTGACGTTGTCTAAAAACTGTCTTACTATTTAAGTATTAAATTTAGCCAAATAGAAAGTAGAATGCACCCAAAATTTTAGACGAATTTATAATTAATTTTATATTGGTGTCGTCAAATCGTTTTTTACAATTCAAAGAAAGAGAAAAAAGCACGTTTGAAATTCAAAGTTGTTCTTTCTTTATTTTCAAACTCATTTACCAATCTAGCTTCAATACTCTTTAACTTCTCATATTCCTCCATTGTAATAGTATGAATAGTTGCTGTTGGTAATTCATTAACTATTTTCTCAACTTCTTTGGGTTTTCTCCCTTTCAAACTTATAACTCTTTGATAAACAACAGATTCTTCTGTTTGTTCTTTAATTTCAAAACGAGGTTGAATTTTAGTTACTGCCATTAGTTTCTGAATTTAGTTGTTCTATAATATCATAAATACCATCTGCTACTCCTTCCAAAATAGCTGGTAAATACTTGCTTTCAAATGAATTGGGTTTATCAGAGTCAACACAAATAAAACCATGACAATCGTAGTTAATGTTGTCCTTTGATTTAAGTGGTATTATTGGATGCACTAGTTCACTATGATAAGGTAATTCCTGATTATCATAACACTCTTTACTTGTATTTCTGTAATTCTTTTCGTTATTCACATCGTTATTGATGTAAAACTTTTCTGGGTTATTTTTCAAAACTCTATCCAGACAATTTGAGAACGCTGAATTACCAATTATCGTATGTTGAGTTTCTTGATATTTTTTAGTGTCTCTTGCAGAATTCTCTGTATTTCTTGTCAAGTTTTTTAATACTGTATGTTCACTTACTTTAGCATCTTTAATAGGCACTTTAATCGATACAGAGCAATTTGATTTGGTTATTTTATCGTAAATGATTTTCAAATTATTACAAAATACCATCATTGACCTCATAAAATCCTCATCTTGGAATTCAGGCGTTTTTCTATAATAATGTGCTTCTGCAAAACTTTGCTTTAAAAGTATGATAGCATCTCCATAAACTGATTCTTTATAAATAGAATGAAAATATTTAATAGACTCTTTTATCGCAATAGCAATAAATCTAAATAAATAAAATGCTCCAAAAGCATAAGCAGAATATTTTATTGCAGTAATATAATCCCATTTCCAAACTTCTTTACCAAAAGGAATAATAACACTTGTTAAAATTCCGAGTCCAACTGAAATAAACCATTTTCCTATATTCCATTTAAAAGCAGAAGTAAATGCTTTTAATAATACTTTTAATAATTGTTTAGAGTTTATCTCCATATTTTTTCTTCAAATATTTCTTTATGTTTGGTTTTGAAAAATATTAAATAAATATACGATTTTTTCTTTAGTGTTTGCTAATGTTTCTTACGGATACGAAATCCATTTTAATGATTTATAGCCGACATTAAACGAAGTTAGCTGCAATTTTATACAAAACCAAGTTCCCTACCCCTTCAAATACCTCAAAAACTCATCCCTAGAAATAGCCTCAGCACCCAAGCTTTCCAAATGATTCGTATGCACTTGGCAATCTATCAACTTATAATCTGTATGCTGAATAAAACTAATAAATGCCACTTTACTGGCGTTACTTTCTTTTGAAAACATACTTTCTCCAGAAAAAATACCATTCCCCAAATCGATACCGTAAAGACCACCGATTAATGTATCGTTATCCCAAACTTCAACAGATTTCGCATAACCTAACTCATGTAATTCAGTATAAGCTTTAATCATATTTTTAGTAATCCATGTGCCCATTTGTCCATTGCGTTTTGCAAGTGCACATGCTGTGATGACTTCATTAAAGGCCTTATTGACAGTAACTTTATAATCCTTATTCCGAAGTACTTGCCGCATACTTTTAGAGATTTTCAATTTCTCTGGAAATAGCACAAATCGAGGATCCGGACTCCACCAGAGAATAGGTTCATCTGTTTCAAACCATGGAAATATTCCAGACTTGTAAGCCAATAATAAGCGGGCAACAGACAAATCGCCACCAATGGCTAGAATACCGTCTTCATTAGCTTCTGTTACGTCTGGAAACGCTAAGTCTTTGGTTAAGAATTTCACAACAAATTAATTTAGGACTTACAATTTTTTATAAAAATAAGAAACCTCAATGTCTTTTAAAACATTGAGGTTTGATTATAAAATGCTTCGACTGCGCTCAGCACGACATTAAATTATCCTAAAACGGCAAATCGTCGTGATCTTCTTTGTTTAAATCGCCTGCAGGCTCAAAAGCATCAGCAGGAGGTACTGGTGGGATGTTTGCTCCAGCAGCTTCTTGTTGTAATGCTTCTATGCGCCAACCTTGGATAGAGTTGAAATATTTAGTCTCCCCTTGTGGATTAACCCATTCCCTACCGCGTAAATTAATGCTAATTTTTACTTGTTGCCCTACTTGGTGATTGTTTAACAAGTCTGTTTTATCTTGCACAAATTCCACCATTATATGTTGTGGGTATTGCTCTTCTGTGGTTACTACAACTTCTCTTTTTCTAAACCCGTTACTCCCAAACGTTTGGGTTTCACCAATCATTTTAATTCTTCCTTGAACTTCCATTTAATTATTTATTTAATCTATATTAATTTTAATAGTATTATTTAGATTCCTGTCTTCGTAGGAATGACACTCTTTATTGATTTTTTAGCTTAATAATATTTTCCAAGCACTTTGCACATCGCCAAAACTTAAATACTTGCGTGCCAACGTATGTTTTTCTCTGTGCGACGCTTCCTTAATCTTCGGATATCTTGATCCTGAGTCTTTAACAAATATAGCAACATCTTCCTGTGTTGGTAAGGCTTCAACATTTGCCAACATTCCCAAGTCATTCCCTGTTAAAATCATACTGTTCTTAACATAATCGGGAAAACTATCTACACCTATACCTAATTTTAACGTTGGCTTTGGTATTTCAAAAAACCCTTTATTTGCCCTACTGTAAACATCTCCTCCTGCCCTGGCTACTAAATCCAATTTCTTTTGGTTAATAGTTTCGTCTTCATTTAAAAACTCATCATCTATATGAAACTTAACCACCTCACAAATTACTAAATTTCCAGCACCGCCTTCAGTTCCCAATCTAACAATTTCATTCACTTTACATTCAAATTGTACAGGCGATTCAGCAACTCGAAAAGGTTTTACGGCATCCGATTTCAACATCGTTAAACCTGCTTTTTCAAATTCATTAACATCTTCGGCAAATTCTGCACTTGTTAACGACATTTGATGTACCAAATCAAAATTCACAACATTAATTACCACTTCCATTGTCGCTTCAACATTGTGCAATGTATGCTTCGTTGAATTATCCCGTCCTCTGCGTGCAGGCGAAAAAATTAAAATTGGAGGATTTGCACTAAACACATTAAAAAAGCTAAATGGTGATAAATTCGGATTCCCATCTTTATCTAAAGTACTCGCAAAAGCTATAGGTCTCGGTGCAATAGCACTCAACAAATAACCATGTAATTTACTGGTAGATAATGATTTTGGATCAAAAGACGCCATCTAATTTTTCAATTTCAACAAAAGTAACTATTATAGTATTCATCTAAAAACCGATTTACTAACAACTTGGACAATAATATTAACAGATTTGCATTATATTACTGTTTAATTAATTTTTGTAAATGATTTTTACTAAATACTCGAATACATTTCGTTGGGTAATGATTGCTGTTTCCTTCGTTATCGTATCCCTCATTTTATGGAATACATATGTGTTTTTTCAGAATTTTAAGGAAGAAGAACGTATCAAAATGGAAATTTGGTCCTTTGCCCAAGACGAATTTGTAAATTCTGACACAAACACCAATTTAAATCTTAACCTTAAAATACTTAATAGCAACACCACCACGCCCATGCTTGTTATTAATACTGACGGTTCTATTTACAGTCATAATAATTTAGATGACAAAAAACTTGACGACCCTAAATATGTTGATAAGTTAATTGAGCGTTTTAAGAGCGAAAACGAACCCATAGAAATTAAACCATTTAGCACTATCTATTATGGCAACTCGCCTTTACTTAATAAACTAAAGTATTATCCGTTAGCTTTACTACTTATTCTCTTGTTATTTAGTGGCGTTATTTTCTTTTTCTATAAGAGTAATAAAAATGCGTCACAAAACAAGTTATGGTCTGGAATGGCTAAAGAAACGGCGCATCAAATTGGCACACCACTTTCCTCTTTAATTGGTTGGACCGAGATTTTAAAAACTGAAAATGTAAATCCAGATTATATCGTTGAAATTGAAAAAGATATTGACAGGCTGCAAACCATTACAGAACGTTTTAGCAAAATAGGGTCTTTACCAACACTAGAAACTGCCGATATTGTTGCAGAAACATTAAACTCTTACGATTATTTAAAACGACGTTCCTCTAATTTAATTGAATTTGACATTATTACTCCAAAAGAGGAAATTCCGGTAAAAATCAATAAACAGTTGTATGGCTGGACTATAGAAAACCTCGTAAAAAATGCCATAGATGCCATGAAAGGTAGAGGTAAACTTAAGCTAGAAATTTCCCAAACAGAACATGATGTAAAAATTACTGTTACGGATACGGGAAAAGGCATTTCAAAGAAAAATTTTAATAGAATATTTGAACCTGGCTATACTACAAAAAAGAGAGGTTGGGGATTGGGTCTATCACTTACAAGACGTATTATTGAAGATTTCCACGACGGAAAAATTAAAGTTTTGGAATCTACCATTGGAAAAGGTACTACAATCCAAATCAGTTTAAAACGTTTGAATCAATGAAAACGGAAAAGCTTATTCCAATAAAAAAAGTTGCGTTAAAAAACAACTGTCCAGAATGTTTTAGTAAAAATGGTTTACAGTTAGTATTTAAGCAGAAATTCGTGGAAAATTCATTTCATAAATCTATTACTGATGCTATTAGTTATGAGATAAATTGTGATACATGTAATAGCATTATTTATCCTGAACGTTGGACTGATGATATAGAACGGATGTTTAGGTATCAACGAAAAGCATTTACACCCAGACCCACATCAAGGGCTTTTAAAAATTTATTCTGGGGTATGGTTATTACTGGAATCGTTCTGATTTTCGCAGGAATAATTTTATGTGCTCAATTTTTATAATGAGATTACAAATACGACTTTATTGCATTGGCTGTTTTTTCAAATTCTTCTGGAGTCATTTTTATTTTAGTGATAAATCGAGCGTCATCCATAGATTGCAGCGGAATTAAATGCACATGGGCATGCGGTACTTCAAGACCTATAACACTTACACCAATGCGTTTACACGGAACAGCCTTTTTTAAAGCCAAAGCCACTTTTCTGGAAAACTGCATGAGTCCGTTATAAGTCGCTTCATCTAAATCAAATATTTTATCCACTTCTTTTTTTGGAATACAAAGTGTATGCCCAATAGCATTGGGATTCACGTCCAAAAAAGCAATAAACGCTTCGGTTTCAGTTATTTTGTAACACGGAATTTCGCCGTTAATTATTTTTGTAAAAATTGAAGCCATAATTTATGTTTTCAGACCTTTCAGGTTTTAAAAACCTGAAAGGCCTATTAAATTGATAAAAATAAATTTCCGCCTCCCGATAGTTATCGGGAGCGGGAATAGAAAAAGTATTACTTATCTGGAAATTTCAATAATATCAAATTTCATCACGCCATTGGGCACTTGGATTTCGGCAACATCCCCAACAGATTTTCCCAACAATCCTTTTCCGATAGGAGAATTAACAGAGATTTTACCCGAAGCCAAATCTGCTTCGCCATCGGCCACCAACGTATAGTTCATTTCCATACCATTGGTTTGGTTTTTTATCTTCACTTTAGAAAGCACTAAAACTTTAGAGTTATCTAATTGAGACTCGTCTATAACTCTTGCTCCTGCTAAAGCGTCTTCTAATTTTGCAATACGCATTTCTAGCATACCTTGCGCTTCTTTCGCCGCATCATATTCAGCATTTTCACTTAAATCCCCTTTATCTCTTGCTTCCGCAATAGCCCTTGAAGCCTTTACACGCTCTACATCTTTGAGCTGTTTCAACTCCCCTCGTAATTTTTTCAACCCCTCTGGTGTATAGTAAGATACTTTACTCATAACTTCATCGTTTAAATTAAAAAGATGCTGGAACTCCCGAAGATTTCAGGGCAGCATCAAAAAAATCCCGCTTACACGAGATTGTACTACAAATATACAAAATATTTAAGTCTATTTTGTTTTTGTTGTAAATTAGCATTCTAATTTTTAATGATTTATGAGACTATTTTATGCCCTAATTTGTTTCTTGATTTTAACTACTTGTAGCAAAAACTCTGTGAATGATGAAAATTGTCAGTTTTTATTAGAAATTGGGATTAATGAAACAATTAATCTAGGTTTACCAGAATTTGGAAATTTAAGAACCTCCCCTGGTGCTATGCTCATTCCAAGTGCTCGAAATAGAGGTCTAATAGTATCAAATACAGGAAATAATAATTTTGTTGCTTTTGATGCAGCAGATCCTAATCATATTTTTAATCCATCATGCTCCGTTTTAACCGTTAAAGGATTTACTGGAGTATGTGGATGTGAAGAAAAAAATGAATTTGAATTAATAAATGGTTTACCTACTAAATCAAATTCAGATGAAACATCTACTCGCTGTGGATTAAGACGTTATCGTGTTGAAAAAAGTGGTAACTCCCTGATCATTTTTAATTAAAAAAAAGCCTCCCCTAATCCCTCCATGGGAGGGGAATAGAAAAGTTTATAAAATAATTTGGGCGTTACCCCGAAAAGGGGTCAGGCTTTCCGCTACAAGTCCTCGCACCTCCTACGTCGGGCTGTGGGCTTTTCACTTCAATCCTTAACGCGGGTAAGTCCGCAAAAGTAGATTTCATCCCATAATTCGAAACCTTTTACACTATTATTTATTACAAAAAAAGACCTGTTAGGTATTTAAACCTAACAGGTCTTTTTTATAAATTAAAACTTCAATGTAGCTCCTACTAAAAAATTTGTAGTTGCCTGCGGATAGTAGAAATTTTCTGTTATTGGGGCATCAGTCGATCCTTCTGGTCTATAGTAATAACTATAGGTATAGCCATTGGATACATATTCCGAATTAAACAGATTATTTACCAATAGGTTTAACGCTATTTCTTTAATCCATGTTGGTTGAAACTTATAGGATATATTTAAATTATTGACAAAATAAGCATCAATACTTTTAGCATCACTAGATGTATTATCCAAGTATTGCTTCCCAACGTATTTAGACAATAAGGCTATACTTCCGTTTTCAATTGGAGAGAACGTTAAAGTATTTCCAAAAATGACATTTGGCGAAAAGGAAATATCCGTATCGTTAAATGTTGTAACTACCGGTTGGTATGATACCGTTTCAAAGGTATCTGGATTATATTGCGTATCGTAAACCAAATAATTAAATGCCTTTATTTTATTTTGACTGAAGGTAGCATTGGCATCTATTCGTAAGTGTTCTGATACTTTATAGCCCGCTTGCAACTCGATTCCTGCTCGATAACTCTTATCTACATTTTGCCTAATAGGATCACCAACATCATCTAAATCGCCAGTTAAAACCAATTGATCGTCATAATTCATATAATATAAATTGGCTGTTGCATAAAAATCTGAAGTTTTCAATTTATAACCAAATTCAAAATCATGCAAACGCTCTGGTTGTGGACGCATAGGGTTTTTAGTTAAATCGTCTCTATTTGGTTCTCTATTACCAACAGCGTACGACCCATAAATGCTATTGAAATTATCTATTCTATACGTTAATCCGAATTTAGGATTGAAAAAATCATAAGATTCCTTGACATCAATATCCAATAAATCTGAACTTGTTCCAACCGACTCATAATCTACTCTTCTGAATTGTAAATCTAACAATGCAAATAGATTAGATGTGATATTATATTCAGCTTTTAAGTATGTATTATAATCTTGTTTGTCGCCATAACTAAAATAATAGTTGCTTCTAATTGGAACATCTGAAGGAAACGAATCCCAAATCACTTCTCCAAAATGATCGCCTTTATAGGTGTTATAACCACCGCCAAGATATACGCTTAAATTATCTTTTTTATAGTTAAGTGAATACACCAATGCGTAAAAATCATTATCGAGCCAACGTCTTCTAATAACATCTCCTTCGTCTGAAGCATTTGGGCTTTCTGGAAAATAATCGCCTAGATCCTCACCGTCTTTATATTGTTCAAAATACCCTTTCCCTCGGGTGTAATTTCCTGAAACATTAGCTGAAAAGTTAGCATTAAATTGGTGTGAAGCATGTAATTGATAATGGATTTGTTCGTAATTATCTACCTGATTATCATACGTATAAAAATTATATGTTCTACCAGAATTTAATAAATTTTCAGATTCGGCATCAGAAGAAAAATTTCTATCAATAAACGCTTGAATTCCAGCTCTATCATTATCAACAACGGCTTTTGGAGTTCCGTACCACGATTGATAGGTTTCTTGATGTCCTCCAAATACAATCCCTTTTACGGATGTTTTTTCGTTTAAAAATCCAGCTTCTACGTAATATGAATTCATATCGGCTCTCGCTCTGTCAATATATCCATCACTTTGAATATTTGAGAGCCTTCCCTCTGCATAAAAATTGTTTTTAATTCCAGAACCGATTCTAATATTATGCTTTCTTGTACCAAAACTTCCAACTGCATTGGTGGTGGTCGCATAACCTTCGGTTGAAGGATTTAAAGTTTTTAAATTTAAACTTGCACCAAAAGCGGAAGACCCATTAGTTGATGTGCCTACACCGCGTTGCAATTGAATATCTTCTACTGAAGACACAAAATCTGGCATGTTTACCCAAAATGTACCCTGACTTTCTGCATCATTGTAAGGTATTCCATTTAAGGTTACGTTTACCCGTGTGGCATCACTACCCCTAATACGAATCCCTGTGTAACCTATACCTCCACCAGCATCACTAGTGGTTACTACGGATGGTAATTGATCCAATAAAATAGGCAAATCTTGTCCTAAATTAATAGATTCCAATTCTTTTTTAGTAATGTTTGTAAATGCAACTGGTGTTTTGTCTTTAGCTCTAGTTGCAGAGAGTAAAACTTCGTCTAGCTTTTCTGTTTTAGTAGAATCTTGAGTTTTTTGATTTTCTTGTGCGCTCGCACAGACCGATAACACAAAGAGTGTTAAAAAAAGAAAAATGTTTTTCATTACGATTATGGTTATAATCGAATAAAAAGAGGTAATTATTCTTTGTTGTTAATAAATTAGTTTGCGAATTAAAAGTAGAGATTGCCGCGTTATTTTACAAACAACTCGCAATGACGCTGTTAATTCAAATTCCTAAACAGCATTACCTGTTCTAGGTTCAATGGGTATGATCTCAGCCTTTCTGAAGTTAAAAATTAAAAGTTAAAAGTTAAAAGTCTAAATTTAGACTGCGAACTGAAAACTGATGACTGCTAACTGAAAAAGCACCCCTTTTTTGAGAACGCTGCAAAGATAAAATAGATTTTTGATTTCTGATTTACGATTTCTGATTTTTTTGAAGGATAAGACCAAACCAACAAACGTGATATTGCAATATTACGATATCAATATCCCGTCAATCAATATCAGGCTTTCTTCTATTGGCCTTTTTCCCAGAGTGACTTCGCTTATTTTTTAAACGCTTTCTTATTGCAGATCTTGGGATTTTAGTCGGGCGACGCTTTTTTGGGACAATTAAAGATGTCTTTATCAATTCCAGAAAACGTCTTGTAACAATCTCCTTATTTCTATGTTGGCTTCTACTTTCTCCGCATTGCAACATGAGCAAACCCTCATTTGTCAATCTGTTTTGAAGTTTCTCTTGAAGCAATAGTTTCTGCGCGTCATTAAATACTAGAGACGCGTTTAAATCAAAGGTCAATTCTACCTTTGAAGCTACTTTATTTACGTGTTGCCCACCGCTTCCTGAACTTCGAATGCCCTTAAAGGTTAACTCTTTAACTAAAGTTTCTTCATCAATCATTTTGAACCTTGATGTGCGGGTTTTAATAAATCGTTTACTGTTTTTACGGGGTTGAAGGTCTCAACAGGAACCTCAACAAAAATCGAATTCCAATATGCCATGCTTCCGTTCCATAACCCAGGACGTTCCAATGCTTTTATATCCACGCCGTTTTGTGTTTTCATGGTAATAAAAGCAGCTTCGGGATCCATGTAGTCTAATAGATTAAAAGTTTCGCCTTTATAATTCCGAATCCCACAAACCAAATCCGTCGGGTTAAAATGAGTCGCTTTATAAACTATGGATTGTTGTCCTTTTTTACTGAAGTCAATTTGAGCAAACTCAACTATTTGTAACGACACTTCGCCGTCCTTATCTTTAACCCAAAACGGCCCTCCGCCAGGTTCGCCTTCATTTTTTACCATCCCACAAACTCGAATCGGACGGTTCAATTTTTCTCTTAAATAGGCTGTTTTTTGTTCAAAATTGGAATCATAAAAACCAGAATCTATGGCAATATTTAACTGTTTTCTTAAAAAATAAGCCATGGCAGTTACATCGGCATTATCAATATTGCCTTCATCTAATTGTCTTAAAAAGTCAAAAACCTGATTTTGTGCTTTTAACAAAGCTCCTGCCAATACTTTTTTATACTTTGTGTATTGAATATTCTGATGTTCAACAACGATATTGTCAATATTTTTAATGAAAACAATATCACTTTCTAAATCGTTTAAATTCTCTAAAAGCGCACCATGACCAGCTGGTCTAAACAAAATAGAGCCATCATCATTTCTAAAAATATTTCCATTAGTTGTAAGCGCTACCGTTTCCGTAGCTTCTTTTTGATATGAGAAAGACACATTGAAATTAGTGTTTTCTTTAGCTTCTAAAGCTGGCTTTACCGCTATAAGTTCCTCAAGAAAATAATTGTGGTGTTGTTCTGAAACCGTAAAATGAAGATTTGATTTATTTTTAGACGACGCATATAAAGTCGATTCAAACAAATGCTCATAAAATGCCGTAACTGTTTGATCTTCGTAAGCATGAAACGGCAACAATCCTTTAGGGAAAAAACTATAATTCAATCCATCTGGATTGAGCATGGTTTTTACGAACTGATAATATTGTTCTTCTAGTTTTAGACTTTTATAATCTATTTCTGAATCTTTGATTTTTTCAATAACCTCATTATAAAATGGAAATTTGTCTAAGTTAGACACAAACGTTTTGATTAAATCGTCCCCATGTTTTTCAGCATATGTTTTAATAGTATCTTTTGAAGGATTGAAAAATTTTAAAAACTGAAATAAAAACTTGAACATTCTTGTAGCAGCCCCAGAGGCTGGCACAAATTTTAAAATATCTAAATCATCTAGTTTTGCATTGTATAAGTTTACTAAATCATCAAATTCATCTTGTTCAAAACTCTGAATCCCTCTCCCAATGGTTGCCGCAGACACCAGATTAGAATGCGTCATTCCGTCTTTTAAACGCTCTACCTGTGCATTAACCTGATCTAAGCCAATACCTTTAGCACTAATTTGTTCAATATCTTTATCCGTAAACATTATGTCTTCTTATTTAATAATTTATCAATATGGGAAACAGCAGTTTCCAAACGTTTCTTTTTATCTCCTTTTAACACAACAAAAGACCTGTTTTGTTTTAACAATTCATTTTTAAAAGCCTGAAACATGTTTTCCCTATGTTCTGGTTTGTCTCTTAAATCGTCTGCTTCCCAAGGGGTGTCAATATATGTTAAAAAATACAAATCGTAGGTGTTTTCTAATGCATATTTTTCTAGAATTGGGTCGCAACTGCCATGATAATAAGCCTCGGAATATACTTTGGTTTCCAGCAAATCTGTATCACAAATTAAGACAGAATCTGTTTTTTGAGCCAACTCGTTTTCCAATTTCATTTGTCCTTCTGCAATGGGCAATAAATCTTCTGGCTCGCAGGTTTTACGTTCGTTATTCCATTTATTCTGAAGATACTCACGAGCGTATTCTGGTACCCAAACAGAATTATAATAACGTGCTAACTGACGCGACAATGTTGTTTTTCCTGTTGACTCTGGTCCAAACAACACTATTTTTAAGCAGTTACTGGGTTGTTGTCTATACTTTTCTTCCATGCTAAATATCCAAAAATGGCAATAAATGTAAATCCTAAATACTGTAAGCTTGTAAATGTGAAACCTTTGTAAAGATACAATGGTACAGAAATGATATCTCCAATAATCCAGAACATCCAATTTTCTAGTTTTCGTCTCGCCATCAACCACATCCCTACAAAAAATATAGCTGTAGTAATGGTGTCTATATAAGCAACCCAACTCGTCCATTTATCAAACGCTCGGTAAACTAAATAAACAAATAATAAGGTTGCTAAAAATATGGCTATACTTATTTTTATTTCGTTGAAAGTCATCCTGGTAATTGGAGTAACATGTTCATTGTCTATTTTTCTTGTCCAGATATACCATCCATAAACACTCATTATAAAATAGTACCCATTAATCATCATATCCCCTAACAATTCCCACTTAAACAATAAATACACAAAAATAACAGTACTTATCATACCCGTTGGAAACACCAAGACCTTGTTCTGTTTTGAAAACCATACAGAAAGAAAACCAAAAAATACAGCTATTATTTCAAGAACAATATCAATGGTTTCGTATTCGGAATATTGCCCGAAGAAAAAATCAAAAATGGGGCTCATAATCGTGTCTATCAGATTTTACTATTTTCATGTAAAGTAAGCCTTTTTCAATGAGTTCGAAAGCTTCTTTTATTTCAGTAGTAAGCAGATGCATTACCTCATCATAATCTCCATAAACCTGTGTACTTAATGGGTTTTCGAGGACTTCTAAATTTGAAGCTCTTAATTTTTTTATAAAATGAATAATTGCAGGTTCAAAATCGTCCTGCAATGGTGTTAATGTTAATTCTACTGATATTTTCATATAGCCCCTCTTAATCTCCCCAAAGGGGGAGAAACTGTTGTGTGTTAAACTTCTTTTTGTCATTCCCGCGAAGGCGGGAATCTATTTTTAGTTTCGCCACGAATTCACGAATATGTTTCTTTTTAGCATACATAGATATTCGTGTATTAATGGCTGTTTTCTATTTATTACTGTGATGCTGAAACTCCCGAAACTTCGGGACAGCATGACAAATTACTTTCGTAATTTGTCAAAAAACGATTCATCTTCTTCGAAAGCAGTTCCTATAACTACCATATCTGCACCATATGTATATGCATTTTTCATTTCATTTTTACTTCTAATTCCTCCACCAACAATCAAAGGAATTTTTAATTCACTTTTAACAGCGGTAATTATTTCATCGTTTAATGGTCGTTTTGCGCCGCTTCCAGCTTCGAGATACATTAATTTCATTCCTAAAAACTCTCCTGCTTTTGCAGTATCAATTATATTTTGAATATTTTCTCTGGGCATAGGTTTAGTATCTGTGACCTTTTCAACAGCAGCTTCTTGTCCACTTTCAATTAAAATATATCCCGTTGAAATTACTTCTAATTTTGAATGTCTCAATTTTGAAACTGCTTCAACGTGCTTCCCAATTAAATACTCTGGATTTCGCCCTGAAATTAGGGACAAAAATAATAAAGCATCGGCTTTGTTGGTAATTTGGGTTACATCTCCAGGAAATAATACTACTGGTAAATTTGTATGCATTTTTATTTCAGCAACTAAAATTTCAGTAGCTTTTTCTGCTACACTACTGCCTCCAACAAAAATATGTGTTGCGACAGATGCATTTACTTTTTCAATAAAAGATGTAGTGTTTTCAATTGAAAACTTATCAGGGTCGATTAAAACTGCCAATAATTTTTCATCATTAGAAATTGAATTTAATATGCTTTGATATATACTGTTATTTACCACAAACTGACTGCTATTTTCTTTATTCTATTTTCTATGCTCTTTTTTCTCTTCTTGTTATTCTTTTTTCTACTCAATAGCATAAGCACAAGTAAACCCTTCAAATTCTAGAAATTCAATATTATAACGGTACTTTTGTTCTTCATAATCAATCCAAGCAACTGTTTTATCATCTTCAATGGCAAAAGGGATTACCAAACAATGATTTTTAAAGCTCAGTCCTGGTGTACAAAACAGTTTGTATAATGATTCTTTTACGCACCAAATAGCAGTTAGTTTTTTAACGTAATCTGAAGCTTCTTCTTTCAAATAATCCAATTCGTAATCAATAAACTTGTGTGCTATAATAGAAATTTTATCACGTTGTTTTTCAACATCAATACCAACTATTAAATCGCTTATGATTATTGCCGAAAAATTGAATGAATGCGTGATCGATATTTGTTTCCCGTCTTTTAAATGTGGCTTTCCGAATTCATCATAAAACAAATCAGCATCTGTATATCCAAACTCCCGCAATAAATGGCGCACACTTAAAAACCCACGCTGATGCAATTCACTTTTCATACTTAAAACACGCTCTAAAGCAACTGGTTTTAAATTAACCTTATCCATCAAATCTTCATAAGATTCGGTAATCTTCCAGATTTTAACAGTAGTTTGTGAATTTGGAGTAATGGTTTTATATAAAGGCATTTAATATTCTGAAAGTTAATAGTTATCTTTGCACCGCCTAAAGCGGATTAAATTATTTGGTTAGCGAATTTAACCAAATTAAGCACCATTCACAATCAAGTTTTAGGTTTTTAAACAAAAGAAAAAACACTATGAGTACAAAAACAATTCCTTACGTAGCTAATAAAGTTAAAGATATCTCTCTTGCAGATTGGGGTAGAAAAGAAATCGAATTAGCGGAAGCTGAAATGCCAGGGCTAATGAGTCTTCGTGAAGAATACAAAAACGAACAACCTCTTAAAGGCGCTAGAATTGCTGGATGTTTACACATGACGATTCAAACGGCAGTTTTAATTGAAACCTTACAGGCTTTAGGTGCGGAAGTAACTTGGAGTTCTTGTAATATTTTCTCAACACAGGATCAAGCTGCTGCTGCCATTGCTGCTGCTGGAACTGCGGTTTATGCTTGGAAAGATATGACTGAAGAAGAATTTGATTGGTGTATCGAGCAAACTTTATTTTTTGGAGAAGACAGAAAACCATTGAATATGATTTTGGATGATGGTGGCGATTTGACCAATATGGTTTTGGATAAATACCCAGAATTAGCTTCAGGAATTAACGGATTATCTGAAGAAACCACAACAGGTGTTCACAGATTATACGAGCGCGTAAAAAACGGAACGTTACCGATGCCTGCCATTAACGTTAACGATTCGGTTACAAAATCTAAATTCGATAACAAATACGGCTGTAAAGAAAGTGCGGTTGACGCGATTCGTCGTGCTACAGATATCATGCTTGCCGGAAAACGTGTAACCGTTTGTGGTTATGGAGATGTTGGAAAAGGAACAGCAGCCTCTTTTAAAGGTGCAGGAAGTATTGTGACCGTTACTGAAATCGACCCTATTTGTGCGCTTCAAGCGGCAATGGATGGTTTTGAGGTTAAAAGATTGGAAACTGTTATTGCCAATTCAGATATCGTGATTACAACTACAGGAAATAAAGATATCATTCAAGGCCGTCATTTCGAAGCTTTAAAAGACAAAGCCATCGTTTGTAATATTGGGCATTTTGATAATGAAATTGATATGGCTTGGTTGAATAAAAACCACGGACATACCAAAAACACCATCAAACCCCAAGTTGATAAATACACCATCGACGGAAAAGATGTTATTATTCTTGCCGAAGGGCGTTTAGTAAATCTAGGTTGTGCTACCGGACACCCAAGTTTTGTAATGAGTAACTCGTTTACAAACCAAACTTTAGCGCAAATCGAGCTTTGGACTAACGCCGATGCTTACGAAAACGACGTGTATATGCTACCAAAAGCACTAGACGAAAAAGTGGCAAAATTACACCTAGAAAAAATTGGCGTGGAGCTTACAGAACTTCGTGAAGACCAAGCAAGTTATATTGGCGTAACTGTTGATGGACCTTATAAGCCAGAGCATTATCGTTATTAGGATAACGAAAATTCCAAAATACAAACACCAAATTCCAAAAATCCCAAGCAGCAATGTTTGGGGTTTTTTTATTTGGATGCCTGCCTACCGGTAGGTTACCTCGAAAAGGGAGCGGGCTTAACCAAAGAGGTCTTTCCCTAAAAGCAAGTATTTATTTAACCGACTTAGCCTTTTCTTTAGCAGATTCGTTACGCTCAATCGTATGCTCAGGTCGTGTCCATTTTGGTTTTTCACCTAAAGCTTCATATTCAGAATCTTTAGCCTCAACAGTTTCAGGCTGCATTTTCTTGATAAAAGGTTTTTGCGGATTTAATCCCAATAATTTAAACATTTCCATATCCTCATTCACATCAGGATTAGGAGTCGTCAATAATTTATCACCGGCAAAAATAGAATTAGCACCAGCAAAAAAGCACATAGCTTGCCCTTCACGTGTCATTTGTGTTCTACCGGCACTTAAGCGTACTTGGGTTTCTGGCATTATAATTCTGGTAGTTGCTACCATGCGCACCATATCCCATATAGAAACAGGCTGTTGGTCTTCAAGCGGTGTGCCATCTACAGCAACCAAAGCATTAATTGGCGTAGATTCTGGTTGCGGATTTAATGTAGAAAGTGCCACAAGCATTCCAGCCCTGTCTTCAATTTTTTCTCCCATCCCAATAATGCCACCAGAACACACGGTAACATTAGTTTTACGAACATTATCAATAGTTTCCAAACGGTCTTCATAACCACGTGTAGAAATCACTTCTTTATAATATTCTTCGGAAGAATCTAAATTATGGTTGTAAGCATATAAACCAGCTTCGGCCAAACGTTGTGCTTGGTTTTCGGTAATCATACCTAAAGTACAACACACTTCCATATCTAGTTTATTAATGGTACGTACCATTTCTAAAACCTGATCGAATTCCTCGCCGTCTTTTACATTCCTCCAAGCAGCTCCCATACAAACGCGAGAACTTCCGCTGGATTTTGCACGCAACGCCTGCGCTTTTACCTGCTGCACACTCATTAAATCATTGCCTTCAATATTGGTATGGTAACGTGCGGCTTGCGGACAATACCCACAATCTTCTGGACAACCTCCAGTTTTTATAGATAGCAATGTGGATACCTGTACCGTATTGGGGTCGTGGTGTAAGCGATGTATCGTTGCTGCTTCATAAAGCAACTCCATTAAAGGTTTGTTGTAAATATCTAGAATTTCCTGTTTGGTCCAGTTGTGTTTAGTCTCGCTCATAAATCTATCAGTTAGTTAAAATCAAAAATACTAATTAAAATAGTATTGATTACGCTTTTGATAACAAAATACTTACCGCATTACCGCCAAAGCCTACTGCGTTAACCATAATATTTTCTATTTTTTTTGGAATCTTTTGATTCTTCAAGTAAGGAATGTCAATAAATTTTTGGTTTTGTAACATGAGGACTGCAAGTTCAATACTCAAAGCTCCAGATGCGCCAAACGTATGCCCTAACTTCCATTTGTTCGAAGTTACGGCGGGAATATTTTCTTTAAAAACAGCTTCAATCGCTTTAATTTCAGAACTATCACCTTTTACAGTTCCTGGCGCATGCATAACGATAACATCAACTTCGCCAGGATTCATAGTGTCCAATGCCATTGTCATAGATTTTTGAAAACATTGTGCATCGCTGGAAATAGAAATGTTGTGTTTTAGAATTTCGGTGGCGTAACCATACCCTTTAATTATTGCTAATGTATTATTTTGTATTCCAGATTCTAAACAAGCCATTGAAGCACCTTCGCCTAAAATCATTGTGTTTTTAGTTTTTTCGAGGTCTAAAGCTTTACAGGGGAAAGGTTCTTTTTCTTTAGAATAAATTTTTAAAGCTTGCATTTGAGCAATAGTGAAAGGGGTTAATGGTGCTTCGCTACCTCCAACTAAAAATTTATCGCACATACCTGAGTTTATCCATGCAATGCCGTTAAGCATAGAGTGCAATGCCGTAGAACACGTTATAGAATGACTTATTTCTGGGCCTTGCGTTTGTAAATCGTGCGCTACCCAAGAGGAAATATTACCCAATGTGGTTGTTGGCGAACTTAAGGTTTCGGCTTTATTGTTTTTTAAGAATGATTCGTGATAGGTTTCAAAAAGTGATGTTGCGCCTCTTGAGGACCCAATGTTAATCCCAAAATTATCTGATGGTTTCCAGTTTGCATCTTTTATGGCTTTTCTTGAAGCATAAATAGCGTATAAAACGGTATTGTCTAAAGATTTGTATTTGTTGTCAGACTGTTTTAATAACTCAATGTCTTGTTTTGTGTCTTCTGATAATTTAGAAACCCAAACATCTTTATCCAGAAATTTTTCAGAAGTGATATAATGCTGATTGTTTTGATAACTTTCCCATGTTTCACTCGTTGATTTTCCGATTGATGAAATGGATGCTATGGCGGTTATGGAGATTGGTTTTTGCATGTTTTCTTTTGTCATGCTGTCCTGATAACTATCGGGATTATTTCAGCATTTCATATTAATATGAATTTAAAACACCCATTATTATAGTACAGATGGATGTTTAAGGTGCAAATGTAGTATTTATGGATTATATTTTAAGTTTAAAAAGTTTAAAGTGTGTATGCCAGACCTGCCAGGTTTTAAAAACCTGACAGGTCTCATTAGATTACAAAACAAAATAGCGTTCTAAACTATTTCCAAAGCATCCTCAATAACGTGATACACCTTTTGCAATTCAGATTCTGAAATCACATACGGGACTTGAATATAAATGGTGTTTCCGAGTGGTCTTAAAAATACACCTCTCTCCATAAAAAAATAAAGAAGTTTGTCGCGTAAATTGCCGTAGCGTTCCATTTTTGTGTTGAGGTCTAAGGCGAAAATAACACCCAAATGTCGTGTTGTTTTTACTTTTGGATGGTTTTTAATACGCTTTTCAAAATCACGATGCGAATTTATGATACTTTTGATGTTATCTTGAATTTCTGCAGAAGTCAAAAGCTCTATACCAGCAATAGCGGTAGCGCAAGCCACAGGATTTGCAGAATAGGTATGGCAATGAAAAAAGCCCTTGGAAATATCGTTACTCAAAAAAGCATCGTAAATTTTTTGGGTGCAGGATGTAATTGCCATTGGTAATAATCCTGCGGTTAAAGCTTTGCTAAGGCAGATAATATCGGGTTTTGTGTCTATATAATCTGATGCGAAATATTTACCTGTTTTGCCAAAACCTGTCATCACCTCATCGGCAATTGTGAGTATGTTTTGTGCTTTTAAAAACTTTAAAATTTCGTTTAAACCTTTGGCATGATGTGTTTTCATACCAGCAGCACCTTGTATTAAAGGTTCGTAGATGAATCCAGCAACGTTGTGGTTTTCGGTAAGGTTTTTTAGTTGATTTAATATGGCGTCATGATTTGAGCCATCAGGCGTTGGAATGCGTTCTACCTTAATTAAAAAATCCTCAAAAGGCCCATTGTAAACAGATAAACCAGAAACACTCATGGCGCCAAAGGTATCGCCGTGAAATCCGTTTTCAAAAGCAATAAAGGTGGAGCGTTTTTCGTCTAAGTTAAAATAATATTGAAGTGCCATTTTTATAGCAGCTTCTACAGCCGTTGAGCCATTATCGTTAAAATAAATCTTGTTTTGATTTTCTGGAAGTATTTTAATGAGTTCTTCCGATAGTTTAACAGCAGGTTCGTGTGTGAAATCACTAAACATCACTTGATCCAATTGTAGCATTTGCTGATGCGTTTTTCCTATAATGTAATCATTGCAATGCCCATACATGCATGTGTACCACGAAGCAATGGCGTCAATATACTCGTTGCCGTTTTCATCTGTTAAAATACACCCTTTTGCTTTTACGATGGCTAAACTATCAGGATGCAACTGATGTTGTTTTAGCGGATGCCAAAGGTGTTTTTTGTCGCGTTCTTGTAAATTCATCTTTTGTCATTCCTGCGAAGGCAGGAATCTATTTTTTTAAATTTTTTAGTTGTTTTGTGGATTCCTGCTTTCTCAGGAATGACAACTATAAGTTATTCTTAAACAATTCAGCATACTCCATAACCACATTCTTATCAAAATAAGGTTCTTCTTCAATGCGACCAATAATTGGAACTTGAGTCATTTTTTTGATAATATCTTCCGTCGTTTTATGTTCATTCCCACTAAAAATGATCGCAACATCAAATCCTTTTTCTTTTAAAGTATTTACGGTTAAGAGTGTATGGTTGATGCTTCCTAAATAATGTCTCGAAACAACTATGACTTTGTATTCTGGTTTTATTAAATCGAAAACCGTGTTTTTGTCATTTAGTGGGACTAATAAGCCACCTGCACCTTCAATGACTAAATGATTATCTGTTTTTGGAGACTTAATTTTATTTATTTCAATTTCAACACCATCAATATCAGCAGCTCCATGCGGACTCATAGGTGTTTTTAGAGCATAGGCATTTGGGTGGAATTTAGACCTAGAATTTGAAACTAACCGTTCCACTTTTTTTGTATCGCAATTCTCTAATTCTCCTGCTTGTATGGGTTTCCAATAATCGGCTTCCAAGGCTTCGGTTATAATTGCTGAAGCTATTGTTTTACCAACATCGGTTGAAATTCCTGTGATGAAATATGTGTTCATTTTAAATCGAATTCTGTTTTACATGCTTCACATTTATACTTATGTCTTGTATAAAATGGAAGTGCCGAAAACAATACCCCAAAAATAAACCAGAATAATGATTTAGCGTCTTTTATAGTAGAAAACAATTCTATTTTTTCGCTTTTACACTTTGGGCAACTGATAGTATTTCCTGCATCATCAATAGAATATTTGCTTATAGAATCTAAAATATGTTGCGCTTTTAATGCATCTTTTGATAATACTTTTAATTTAACACCTCCAATAGCGTTGCTTACCAGAGGGTCGGTGTCTATGGTTAGATTATCAGATAAAAAAACTTGAATACCATCAGCCTCTAACCGTCCTTTTATAATTTGGGCTTCGGTAGAATATTGAAATCTTGCAATGGTTTTAAAGGTGTCGCTCATTTAGTAACAAAATTAGCAAGTGTTCTTAAAACTTCTGAAATTTGTTTTTCGGAATTATAACTATGTAAACAAAAACGTAAACGTTCCTGATCTTTTGGAACAGTTGGCGATAAAATAGGCTTTACATTAAAACCATTGTCTTGCAGTTTTTTGGCGATTGATTTCACGTTTTCGTTTCCTGGAATGATACAACAATGAATGGCTGAATGCGATTCAATAAATCCCCATTGTCTCCCGATAGCTATCGGGACGGACATTTCCCCTGAGGGGAAAACAGAGAAATTGAGTTTTTCAATTTCAGACTTAAAGAATTTAATGTTTTGCTGTAGTTCGCTTTTGTTGTCAGTAACAACTAATTCATTATAAGCAGCATGTATAGTTGCCAAACTATGCGGTGGTAATGCCGTAGTATAGATGAAACTACGTGAAAAATTTATTAGGTATTCTTTTAAACTATTGCTTCCAAGAATAGCTGCACCATGGCATCCTAAGCCTTTTCCAAAAGTAATGATGCGTGCAAAAATGTCTTGTTCTAATTTTAGATTTTGAACCAATCCTTCGCCTTTTTTTCCAAAAACGCCAATGGCATGAGCTTCGTCAACAATTAAATGCGCATTGTGTTTTTTACTTATTTCTGATAGTTTTACTAAATCTGGACTATCGCCATCCATTGAAAATACAGATTCTGTGACAATGTATATTTCTGCATCAAGAGGACTTCGACTACGCTCAGTCTGACATTTCAACTGTAAATTTTCTAAATCGTTATGTTTGAATTTATAGGCTTTAGCGTTACTCATATTAATCCCATCACGAATGGAGGCATGAATATATTCATCATATAAAATAATATCTCCGCGTTGAGGCACACTAGAAAAGAAACCAATATTGGCATCGTACCCAGAATTAAATACTAGTGCACTTTCGCTGTTGTGAAAATTAGCCAGAATATCTTCAACTATATTATAAAGTTTGTGATTTCCTGAAAGCAACCGAGAACCTGTTGCGCCATTATTGGTAATATCACACTCTTTTAAAAACTCATGGGCACTATTAAAAATGGTTTTCTTTTTTGAAAAGCCCAAATAATCGTTTGATGAAAAATCCACCAAATTATTTTGCGTTCCAAGTTGGCGCAGGGCATTATTCGCTTTGCGTTCTTCTAGTTTTTGTTGAAGTTTTTTTGGGAACATGGATTCAAAGATACTAAAAAGACCTGTCAGGTTTTTAAAACCTGACAGGTCTAAATGAATTAATAGTTTTCTATATAATTGGTAGTAATATGTGTCCCTTTCTCTTAAAAATGTAACTTTGGAATTGTAAATAAATTCTATTTCCATCCGTTATGAAAAAATATGTTTTAATTTTAATATGCTTTATCTCCTCTATTGGTTTTGCACAAAACAACTACATCATAAAAACCGAAGATGGTAGGCGTGTTTTGCTCAAAGCCGATTACACCTGGGAATATATTGACATGCAGCCACTTACGCTTGTTGATAGTACAAAAATAACAGACATTAAGCCCTTAAATCCAAATACCTGCAACGTTCCTCAGGATTTTACAGAGCCAAAACTGGATAAAAAAATTCAATCGCAACTTAAAAAAGGGCGTGCTACTATTAGCCACGTAAAAAGAAAAGTTGCCAAAGATTATAAGTGTGACGTTAAGGACGTGCTATTGCTGTCTTATTCAGAAAAAAAGGCAAGGGGTACCTATACGTTTTGTGCCAATGGCACTAAAGTAACTTATAAGCGCAATGGGCATTCTATTGCGAAAAAGGGGAAGTTGTTTTAAGATAATTACCGTCGCCTATTTGCTAAAAGTGGCGGTGGTTCTCCAGTAAATGGGTTCCATCTACTAATGCTTTTGGCGTCCATTCCTGCCGCATTAATTATGGCTCTGTCCCCATAGCGTTCACGCATCTTATCTATGGCCTGACTTAAAAGAAGTTGTTTTTCATTGTCATCAAAGAGGTTGATTTGATGCCCTCCCTCCACCAAATGGCTAAACTTTACACCAATGAGTCGTACCAATAAGCGCCTATTGTAAAGTTTTCTGAATAGATCTAAAACTACGGGAATAATATTATGGTCCATAGCACTATAAGGTATGCGTTGTTGTTGGGTATAGGTTTGAAAATCGGAATAGCGAATTTTAAAGGTAATGCAAGCTGTTAACTTATTGCCACGACGTAATTGGTACGCTAAATTTTCGGCCATAGCAATAATGATACCCCTTAGTTTGATAACATCGGTAGTGTCCTTGTTAAACGTACGTTCTGTTGAAATGGATTTCCGTTCATGATATTGCACTACGGGGCTGTTGTCTATACCGCTGGCCTTTTTCCAAATGCTTAAGCCATTTTTTCCCAATACCCGATGCATAAGTTGCATGGGCATTTCCTGTACGGTTTTTATACGTTTAATGCCTAAATCGCATAAGGATTTATAGGTAACATCACCCACCATGGGAATTTTTTTTACCGAAAGTGGCGCTAAAAAAGGCTTTTCCGTGCCTTTTAATATGCGTATTTGGTTATTGGGTTTTGCTTCGCCTGTAGCAATTTTTGAGACCGTTTTGTTACTGGATAAGCCAAAGGAAATGGGCAGTCCTGTCTCTTTTATAATACGCTGGCGTAATTCGGAAGCTAATTTATGACAACCGAAGAACTTATCCATCCCTGTTAAATCGATATAAAATTCATCGATGGATGTTTTCTCATAAAGAGGAACACTTTCTTTAATTACATCGGTAACATCTTTAGAGAAATTAGTATAAATCCCAGAATTTCCACGTAATACAATAGCTTCGGGACACAGCATTTTTGCCATACGCATGGGCATTGCAGAATGCACACCAAACTTTCTAGCTTCGTAGCTGCAAGACGCCACAACACCTCTGTCGGATGTGCCGCCGATAAGCACAGGTTTGCCTATTAAACGGTTATCCAACAAACGTTCGCAGGATACAAAAAATGTATCTAAGTCCATATGTACGATAGCTCTATTGTCTAACATTGGGAAGCTAATATTTTTGTATTATCGGAATACCTAGGATCTTCAATAACTGCACATTTATACATAGACTGCACTTCTATATTAATACAATCAAACTCCTCTAAGACTTTTCCTGTAATAGCATAAACGCCTTTCCCCCTAAATGGAAATTTACTGGCTACAGGTGGAAAATGAACCGTATCGATAAAATAGCCATCATGATCTAAAAATGTTCCAAAATTCATGCGTTTGCCACTTGAAGTAGATGTATTTTTTATAGTAATTAAATAGCCTTTAACGGATACTATTTTCCCAATATGGTTTGGTAAATCATTAGCTTTTAGCTTGATCTCAAGAGGTTTTTCTAAAAGTTTAAAAGGGTTGCATAGCGGGAATCCCAAAAGTTCCATTTCATCAAAAGCATTTTCTAGAGCAGTACTTGGTAGTTCGGGCGTTTCATAATTGATTTTTTCAGTTTTAAAAAGTGTGTTAATATGTGTTTCAAACGTCGTTTTACTAATTTTTAAATGGGCTTCCCAAAGCAATTCCCGTTTATTGATACCTGTAAACCTAAAGGCATTAATTTTTATAAGAATTGAAATCTGTTCAACAGAAATGGGTACGCGGTCTATAAAATCGTCCAGACTTTTAAATCGCCCATTTTGATGACGTTCTTCAAGTAAATTTTTAATGGTTTTAGCTTCTAAGGCATGTAAAAACATAAAGCCCAAATAAATGGTTTTACCCTTAATAATCGTTTGGTTAAAACTGGTGTTAATACACGGTGATTCTATAATGCCACCGTGCATTCTGGCCTCGTGTACATAGAGCTCGGTTCTATAAAACCCACCAAAATTATTGATGGTGGCCACCATGTATTCTAACGGGTAGTAAGCCTTTAAAAACAAGCTTTGGTAACTTTCCACAGCATAGGATGCCGAATGCCCTTTAGCAAAAGCATACCCTGCAAAACTTTCGGTTTGTCGCCATACCTCTGCGGTGAGCGTTTCGGGTTTTCCGCTTTTTTTACAATTATCGAAAAACTGTTGTTTTACAGCTAAAAACTCATCGCGGGAACGGAATTTTCCCGACATACCACGGCGCAATTTATCGGCTTGCCCCAAATCTAATCCCCCAAAAATATGGGCGACTTTAATCACATCTTCTTGATATACCATAACACCATAAGTTTCTGGCATAATATCAAGCAAAACAGGATGTGCTTTTTTAATACGGTCGGGATAACGGTGTCTTAAAATATACTCGCGCATCATTCCAGATTTTGCAACACCGGGGCGGATAATGGAGCTCGCTGCCACCAAACCCAAATAATCATCTACTTGTAGTTTTTTCAGCAGCATGCGCATTGCGGGAGATTCCACATAAAAACAACCAATAGCTTTTGCATTCCGAAGTAAATATTTAATGCGCTCATCTTGTTTAAACCGTTTAATATCATGAATATCGATAGGAGATTTTTCAGGATGATTATAGGCTACAATTTCAACGGTATCCTTTATTTTTCCCAGTCCACGTTGACTAAGGATATCGAATTTGTAAAGCCCGATATCCTCGGCAACAACCATATCAAAATGGGTGGTGGCATAGCCTTTTGGGGGCAAAAAAGTGGCGGTGTAATAATGAATGGGTTTTTCTGAAATAATAATTCCACTAGCATGAATGCCCAAATAATTGGGAAGCCCTTGAATATATTCGCTATAGGTCAAGACAAGGCGCGATAGTTTATCTAAATCATTAATGTTATAGCGCCCTCGGGTAAGTACGTCCATTTCGGCTTTTGGCAACCCAAAAACTTTCCCTAGTTCGCGTACCGAGGCCTTAAACTTAAAGGTGTTATATACCGCTAAAAGTGCTGTGTTTTTAAAGGTTTTAAAAATGAAATTGGTAATATCGTCTCTATCGGTCCATGAAAAATCAATATCAAAATCGGGCGGATTTTTTCGGTAGAGGTTAATAAAACGTTCAAAATACAAATCTAATTCTATAGGATCTACATCCGTAATCCTCAACAAATAGGCTACAATACTATTGGCACCACTACCGCGCCCAACGTAATAATAGCCCTTGCTTCGCGCATATTCCAAAATATGATGATTGATTAAAAAGTAAGAAACAAAGCCTTTGCTCTTTATAATATCAAGTTCCTTTTTTATACGGTTATGAATAGTTTCATCAGGGTCTTTATAACGGTATGCAAGCCCCTCGTAAGTCAGGGTTTTTAATAATCCATAATCGGAATCCTCATCTTGGGTAAACGATTTTTGATTGTTTGGGGTTTCTTGTGAAAAATCAAATGCAATAGTGCAATTGTTTAGAACAGTTGAGGTGTTATCTAAAAGTTCTGGAAATTCCTGATAGGTTTCACACAATTCACCGTAAGGCAACATGCTGTCTGAGGGCTGCCCTTCTTCGCTTTTAGGCAGTTTACTGAGTAACGTATTATTATCAATAGCACGTAACAAACGGTGGGTATTGAAGTCTTTTTTTGTTTCAAAAGAAACGGTTTTCAGTATCACTAATTTGCTTCGGAAGTTATTCCATTTCGAAAATTTAAGGGTGTTGAGGTCTTTCGGTTTAATGCCCAAAAACTCGTGCTCTTTTAGGCTGAAGTCTTTATGGTTTCGATAAGGATAAATAACATAGGTATGTTCCAATTCAGGAGCCCTTTCAGGAATTTCTAGGTTATTATTGTGTAGAAATCTTGACAAGAATGCGTTGATATTCTGAAACCCCTCATTGTTTTTTGCCAACAATACAAATTGTTGTTCTGCACCATTTCTAAAATCGATACCCAATACAGGTTTTATGTTATATTTTTCAGATAATCGCACAAAATCTAAGCACGCCGATGTATTATTAATATCGGTTAACGCCAATGTTTGTATGTCATTCTTGGAGGCAATGGCAAGTAGTTTTTCTGGCTTTATAGTGCCATAGCGTAAGCTGTAATATGTGTGACAATTTAAATACATAAGATTAACAAAATTAGCTACTAATTGTAGTTTTTGTTGCTTATATTTGTAGCAAATAGTGTTAAATTTTTTTAAGATGAAGTATATTCAGTCTAATATTAAACACCTACGAGGGCTTAAAAAGTTTTCTCAAGAACGGTTTGCCGATGAGTTGGGATGGTCGCGCTCTATGGTAGGATCATACGAAGAAGGACGCTCAGAACCGCCAATTGACCGATTAATAGAACTCTCAAGCTACTTTAATATTCCTATAGATATTTTGGTGAAGAACGATTTGCGAAAAGCTACAGACACCTCTTTTATTGAAGTAGGAAACAAGCGTGTATTATTTCCAATAACAGTAAATGAAGCTAATGAGGATTTAATTGAAATTATACCTGCAAAAGCATCGGCAGGGTATTTACAGGGCTATGAAGACCCAGAATATATAGAGCAGCTTCAAAAAATAAAACTCCCGTTTTTGCCTACGGGTACTCATAGAGCGTTTCCTATTAGTGGCGATTCTATGTTGCCGGTAAAAGATGGTTCTTTTGTTGTGGCAAAATTTGTGGACGATATTAATGAGGTGAAAAACGGACGTACTTATATCGTGCTTACAAAAGATGATGGTTTAGTGTATAAGCGCGTGTACATAAAAGATGAAGAAACGTTAACTTTAAGTAGCGACAATAAATTCTACAATCCATATGATATTAAAAAAGCATCCATTTTGGAATTATGGGAATTTACCTGTTGCATCAATACCCAAGAGTATGATGCAGATGAATTAAAGTTGAGCAGTATTGCAACGCTATTTCAAGAGCTTAATGTTGAATTAAAATCGATTAAGGGCTTGAAAAATTAATTTTCAGACTATATTTGAAACGATTCTAGTTTAGCATAATGAAACAGTTTCTTATTTTTTTGGTTTTCACCCTTTGTACCACCGTTGTATTCGCCCAAGAAATAACCAGTAAAATTGTAGATTCCTTATATAAGGAAGACCAGTTTTATATAGGCACAACCTATAATCTTATTAATAACAAGCCAGCAGGTTTAAAGCAAAATAGTTTTTCGTTGGGGTTTCATTTGGGTTTTATAAAGGATATGCCCATTAATAAAAGAAGAAATAAGGCTATAGGCGTTGGACTTGGTTATTCTACAAATTCCTACATCCAAAATATGCTCATTAATAAAGATAATACAGGGAACAATACTTACGATATTATTGATGGTACTACTATTAACTATTCAAAAAACAAGTTTTCCGAGCATGTTTTAGAAGTGCCGATAGAATTCAGGTGGCGTACTTCTACAGCAAGCTCCTACAGATTTTGGCGTATCTATACAGGTGTAAAAATGGGCTATGTATTTTCAAATAGAAGCAAATTTATAGGGGATTTAGGCGACTTAAAATATAATAATATTGAAGAATATAATGATTTTCAATACGGACTTACCTTAAGCGTAGGTTATAATACTTGGAATTTATATATATACTATGGACTGAATCCTGTTTTTTCTGATAGTGCAAAAATTAACGGAGAAACTTTAGAAATGAATGCCGTTAAAATCGGTTTAATGTTTTATATATTATAATTTACTAGATGGCAAAAATGACGGACTAAAATAAAAATTTATGTCTTTCTTTTGCTTATAAGACCTGCGAGGTTTTAAAAACCTTGTAGGTCTTATTTTTTAAATTTCTTCATACACATTAAAAAGAAAATTTATAACCAATAAGTCACTAAAATTAGCTGCGGAAACATGCCGACAATAATTCCCATAATTAATTCTTGGTATGTGTGCGCGTTTAAATGCAAACGAGATGTAGCCGTTGCTCCCGTTATAATACACATTAAAGCCAAAGTGCCGTTGATGTTGATGCTAAAGTGAATACTTAACGCTATAAAAAACATAAATACGCCAGCGATAGCAATCATATGGATACTTGCCTTAAATTTAAAAAATGCCAATATCAAACATGCTAAGGTTGAAATTAAAATACCAACAAAAAAGTAGTAAAGCTCAATATATTGGCTAGGGTTGAGGATACGCCGGATGACGATAAATATTACGAGAGCATTTAAAAATAAAGGTATAATACGCTCTTTTGTGGTTTCTAAATTAATGGATTTTACCAGACCCAAAATTTTAAGTAAGAAATACATAAGAATAGGTAAAATAAGGGTAAGAATAGATATAGAAATTAGTTTTGCCCAAATAACGTCTTCATCAAGAAAACGAGGAGATTTTGTAAAATAAAAAATAACACCGGCAATGGGCATTAATAAAGGATGAAAAATAATCGAAACGCTCTTTAAGATATGGTGCATCATATCTTTTTTCTTAAACGGGCCACAGGAATATCTAATTGTTCCCTGTATTTTGCAACGGTTCTTCGTGCTATAGGATAGCCTTTTTCTTTTAAAATCTTAGCCAAAGCTTCGTCGGTAAGTGGTTTTTTCTTTTCCTCTTCTTCGATAACCGTTTCAAGAATTTTTTTGATTTCTCGAGTCGAAACATCTTCCCCTTGATCGTTTTTCATTGATTCTGAAAAGAACTCCTTTATCAATTTGGTGCCATAGGGCGTGTCAACATATTTGCTGTTTGCAACTCTGGAAACTGTGGACACGTCCATATTAATTTCATCAGCAATATCCTTTAGGATCATAGGTTTTAAATTCCTTTCGTCACCGGTAAGAAAATATTCTTTTTGGTAGTGCATTATAGCGCTCATGGTCACAAACAACGTTTGTTGGCGTTGTTTTATGGCCTCAATAAACCATTTTGCGGCATCCAGCTTTTGCTTAATGAACATGACCGCATCTTTTTGCGACTTGCTCTTTTCTTTGGTGTCTTTATACCCCTTAAGCATGTTATTGTATTCTCGCGATACATGTAGCTCTGGTGCATTTCTACCATTTAGGGTTAATTCTAATTCGCCATCCACAATTTTAATCGCAAAATCTGGAACAACATGTTCTACAATACGGTTGTTTCCAGCATAAGAACCACCAGGTTTGGGGTTTAAATGTTCAATTTCGGTAATGGCATTTTTTAACTGCGCTTCAGTAATATCAAATTTTTGAAGTAATTTTTTATAATGCTTTTTTGAAAATGCATCAAATGCCTTATCAATTATGGCAATCGCCAAATCGGTATCAGCCGTTTTTTCTTTTCTATGTAATTGAATACTTAAACATTCTTGCAGATTGCGAGCACCAACACCAGCAGGATCTAATTGATGCACGATTTTCAACACACGTTCAACCTTATCTTCTTCTGTATAAACGTTTTGTGTGAATGCCAAATCGTCTGTAATGTCTGAAAGTGAACGTCTTATATAACCGCTTTCATCAACACTCCCAACAAGGAATTCAGCAATATCACGTTCTTCATCAGAAAGCCTATACGTGTTTAGTTGATTTTTTAAATGTTGTGTAAACGAGGTGCCAGCAGCATAGGGCATCGTTTTTTCCTCATCATCACTACTGTAATTATTCGCACGTGTGCGGTAATCTGGGATTTCATCATCACTTAAATATTCATCAACATTAATATCTTCGGCATTTATGGTTTCGCTATCTTCATAATCATCCGTATTATTATCTAAATCAGCGTCATAATCCTCTTCCTTTTCTTCTTTACCGCCTTCAAGCGCAGGATTTTCCTCAAGCTCTTGTTTCAAACGTTGCTCAAAAGCTTGTGTAGGCAATTGTATCAATTTCATTAATTGAATTTGCTGCGGAGATAATTTCTGCGATAATTTAAACTGTAAATATTGCTTGAGCATATTGTTGATTGGGTTTGATAGTCATTTAACTTAGTGCATGACAAAAAGTAATTTAATTAAAAGTATAAAATTTCTTTTAACTAAACGCTACTATGAAAAAGTTATGCCAAAGTTGACTTAAAATTCAGCATTTTGTGGTGTTCTTGGAAACGGTATCACATCTCGAATATTGCTCATTCCGGTAACAAACATCACCAAACGTTCAAAACCTAGGCCAAAACCAGAGTGCACCGCAGTACCATATTTGCGTAAATCTAAATACCACCACAACTCTTCTTCTGGAATATTTAGTGCCGCCATTTTTTCTTTAAGCACTTCTAAGCGTTCCTCCCGTTGCGAACCACCAACCATTTCGCCTATACCTGGAAACAAAATATCCATAGCACGAACGGTTTTTCCATCATCATTTAAACGCATATAAAATGCTTTGATGTTGGCGGGATAATCAAATAAAATTACCGGACATTTAAAGTGTTTTTCAACCAAAAAACGTTCGTGTTCACTTTGTAAATCTACACCCCATTCCTCAATAGGGTATTTAAATTTCTTCTTTTTATTGGGTTTGCTGTTTCTTAATATATCTATAGCTTCCGTGTAGCTTACACGCATAAAATTATTTTCAATAACGAAATTCAATTTTTCAATTAAACTCATGTCGTTACGTTCTGCTTGGGGCTTGGTTTTTTCCTCATTAAGTAAACGTTGTTCTAAAAAATCCAGATCTTCTCGATTATGCTCAAGGACGTAGGTTAGCACGTATTTCATGAAATCTTCGGCTAAATCCATATTACCCGGTAAATCCATAAAAGCGACTTCTGGCTCAATCATCCAGAATTCTGATAAATGTCTTGATGTATTTGAGTTTTCGGCTCTAAAAGTAGGCCCGAATGTATAAACTTTCCCCAAAGACATAGCGTAGGTTTCAGCCTCTAATTGCCCAGAAACCGTTAAATTGGTTTCCTTTCCGAAGAAATCTTTTGAATAATCTATAGCACCATTTTCTGTTAAAGGCGGATTTTTGGCGTCTAACTTAGAAACTCTAAACATTTCTCCTGCGCCTTCTGCATCACTACCGGTAATAATTGGCGTGTGCATATAATAAAAACCATTATCGTTAAAATATTTATGTATGGCGAAAGATAAGTTAGAGCGCAAACGCATTACGGCGCTAAATGTACTGGTTCGTGTACGCAAATGCGCATTTTCACGTAAAAACTCAAAGGAGTGTTTTTTAGGTTGAATTGGGTATTCGTCTGGATGCGCATCACCTAAAACGTCTAAACTACTTACAATAATTTCTACGTTTTGCCCTTTGCCTTGACTTTCAACGAGTTCTCCTTTTATATGAATAGCAGCACCAGTTGTGATCCGTTTTAAAAGGGTTTCATCTGTGTTTTCAAAATCAACAACACATTGGATATTGTTTATGGTAGAGCCATCATTTAGAGCAATAAATCTATTGGCCCTAAAAGTCCTTACCCAACCTTTAATTTCAACTTCTGGTAATTTATTGTCTTGATGTAATAACTCTAAAACAGAATATAATTGCATGTAAACTAAATTTTGAACAGTAAATATAATGGTTTCAGACTTTAAAAATGAAATTCTAAATTCTAAAAATTTAATAAAATTTAGATAATTATGCCAAAAGAGGTTCTAAATTGTAATTAGTCTTGATTACCAGAGAGTTCTGACTCATTTTCATCATCTATCGGAATCACATTAATAGGTGGTTTCCTTAAAACTTGCCGTTCCGCAAAGTCTCCTGACTTTGAGCTTTTATCACTTACGTAAATACAAATAAATATAAAAAAAAGTTTACAAAACTGATTTTTATCACATTTAAAATGTTTTTTCTGACGTATTTTTACTATAAAATTAAATATAATATTACTACTTAAGTGTTTAAATTTGATAAGCAAATCTCTCTAAGGCATTTTAAACACACAATCTCTCTCAAAATAGGTAGTAATTTTTAGTCTATTAAAGTCTAGTTGCCTATGGAGCATTGAAACTATTAAAATAAGAAAGATATCTTTCGTAATAAGGCATCTTTCAAATTCAAGAACACATAGAAACTCGTGTCATTTAAATTCATGTTATTACAATATATTATTTTGATTAACAAGCAATAAAAAGGATTGTGTAGTTGAATTTAAATGAAGACTAAAAAATTGTAAAGAAATATACTAGAATTAGTAGCAACCTTTGCAATGCTTTTACATCTTATAAATAAAATTTAGAATTATGAAAAAATTTATTGTAATGCTTTTAGTGCCCTTGTTACTATTAAACTGTAATAAGAGTGACGAACCTAAACCAGATAATAAAGTGATATGGAAAGGCGTATTCTTTGATGGCATGACAAATACAAATGTCCATGATCCAAGGTATAATTATACCTTAATAATAGATAATTCTAACGATGTTGTAGTTATTTCTCCTACAGAACTCACAGAAGAAAAAATAATAGCAATTGAGATTTTAAGCGATACCGAGATGGATATTACTTGGGAACTTAAAAATGAAACACAAATAGTTCGTACTGGCTATAGCTATAATAATGAAAATGAGTTGGTAATAAACCTGTTTCTTTATACTGTTGCAACCATTCCTTTTCCAAATAATCTTTCATCTGGTACATTTATTAAAGAACCAGATATTTAAAATTTAAAATTATGAAAAATTTAATGTTAGCCATATTATTTATTATATGTATGGATTGTAATGAGGATGATTCATGTAATTGGGAGCTCATTGAGTCGGCCCCAGTTAATAATACTGTAAATCAAAATTTATTAAATGAGGTGTTTTCAAATGAAAATGATTATTTCAAGGATTTTGGTGATACATTATTAATTATTAGTGATGAACAAGAACTTTTTAATATATCAAACATTGAGACAGATATGGGCATAGATTTTGAAAAATACACTTTAGTGGGAGGGAAATTTCGAACAAGTTCAATCTCAAACGAAATTTCAACTATTGCTTTGTATAAATGTAATCCTCGTTCGGAATATAGGCTTGAAGTCATTGTAAAGCAATGTACAGAATGTTTTGCTGCAATTGGTAATTTATATTATTGGAAAATATATCCGTCGTCAATAGATAGTAAAAGTAATATACTATTAACAATCAAATAATTAAATCAAATGAAAGAATATTTAAAATATTTGTTGATTCTAATAACTTTAAATGTAATTTCTCAAAACGAAAAGATTCAACAAAAACTTGAAAAAATTAATGATAAATATATAATGAAACATAATGGAGTAGATTATGATATTAATACTGAAATTATAACAATTAAACTTAAAAAAGGAAAAAATATATCTAAAAAATACAAGGTTATAAGAAAAAACAAGTTTGGTTTTATTGATATACAGGTGCCTTCCAATGTAGTTATTACTGATTTTGCAAATTCTCTATCAATTGAGAGTGAAATTGATGAAGTCGAATACAGTAGCGTCGGAAAATATATTGATTTTTTTCCAAATGATTCTGAAATAACATTACAATGGTATTTGACTAATATTAATATGTTTCAAGCATGGGATTTTGCTATAGGAACTCCAAATATTACTGTTAGTGTATTAGATTCTGGTACTGATTGGACACATACAGATTTAGGAATAGGAAATGATATTTATCAAAACATTCATTTAAATCAAGGAGAAGATGTCTGGAGCGACCCAAATAATCCATCTACAGGTAATGGTCTAGATGATGATAATAATGGGTTTATTGATGATTGGAAAGGATGGAATTATGCAAATAATTCTAATGATACAAGGACTATGAATCCCCATGGCACACAGGTTGCGGGTATCGTAGGAGCAAAAACTAATAACAATAGGGGGATTTCTGGATTAGCTGGTGGTAATAATCAAGAAGGTATTAAGATTTTACCATACTGTATTGGTGTGATTGCTCCTGTTGGAGCTCTTATTGATGATGCCATTATTGATGCTGTAGATAATGGAGCGAATGTTATACAAATGAGTTTGCATGTAGGACCATCAAATGCAATTGATACAGCCATTCAATATGCAACAGATAATGATGTAGTTGTGGTATGCGCCTCAGGAAATAGCACTCCAGCTATAGCAGTACAATACCCTGCTTCTAATAACAATATAATATCAGTAGGGGCTACTGACCAAAACGATACGAGGGCAAATTTTTCTAATTTTGGTAATAATTTGGATATTGTTGCTCCTGGAGTTGGGATACATACTACTACGTTGTCTGATAATTACATAGCAGTTGATGGTACTTCTTTTGCCGCACCTCAGGTTAGTGGGGTTGCAGCACTAATTCTATCAATAAACCCTAATTTAACAGCACAAGAAGTAAGAAATATTATTGAAAGTACAGCTCAAAAAGTAGGCGGTTATGCTTATGCAACTACTAGTGGTAGAAATAATGGTACTTGGGATGATGAGATGGGTTATGGTTTGTTAAATGCCCACCAAGCAGTATTAGCGGCTCAAGCCACATTAGCTCCTACAATAACTATTGATGGACCCTCAACAATATGTCATGATGGGCTAGAAGCTTTCACTTTGTCGGGTGTGCCTTCAGGGGCAACAGTAGTTTGGGAACATTCTTCGAATCTTGATAAAAATATTCCGCTAACTAACAATACTCAAATTGTGGTTGAGTCTAATTTGTCAGGCCCATACGAGAACGACCCATTTCAAGATAGAAGTGCCTTTGTAAGAGCAATAGTAAACGGGCAACCCGTTCAATTTGATTTCTGGATAGGAACACCAAACCCTGAGGTTTTAAGTGGAGATCCAGACCCTAACAAGGTGTACAAGATATCTGATGATTGTATAGTGTATTTTGAAGATGCCGCTCAACAATTAAATTTAAACACATCAAACTTTCAGTTTGCACCTCATAATATCGATGATTTTTCCGGAAGTACAATTTACGGAAATGTTGTGCCTATGTGGTGTATAACCCAAGCGCCCTATCTCAATTTAATCTTTGAAGCTAGAATGAAAAACGAATGTGGTTGGGGCGAGTGGAAGCCATTTACATACTTTCTACAGGGCTACGACCCAAATTACCCAGGAGGTTATGGTTTTAGTATGTTCTCGCCCTCTCCCGAAGCAGATTTAACTGTTGAGATTCAAGAAGGAGAATTGGTAAAAAATAGGTCTATCGCACTTGAAGATTTTGGTGTTGATGCCAAAACCACAAAAGACACGTATAGTATTATAATTGTAGATGTGTATGGGTTTATTAAATACCAAAAAAACGGTATTAAAGATAAGAAGTTCAACATTAAAAAAGCACAATGGGCACAAGGCATTTACTATATAAGAGTTACCAATAGTAAAGGTGATGTGCAAACTAAAGGTTTAGCTATAAATTAATGTTTTCAATTTAGAGCAGACTTTTTTTAATAAGCAAGAATAATTTAAAAAAGCAACCAATTCATCATCTTGAGTTGGTTGCTTTTCTTTATTCATCCTCCTCAGGAATAATATTAATGGGCGGTTTTTTAAGCACCTGCTTATTTGCAATGCTACGTTCCAGAGATAGTAAAAGAGAAGGCAACAACAATAAGTTAGACAACATAGCGAATAATAAGGTAGCTGAAACCAAAGCTCCCAACGCTACTGTACCGCCAAAACTCGAAATTGTAAATACCGAAAACCCGAAGAATAAAACGATGGACGTATAAAACATACTCACACCAGTTTCCCGAAGCGCTCCGTAAACCGAAGGTTTTATTTTCCATTTATTGGCTTGTAATTCTTGTCGGTATTTTGCTAAAAAATGGATGGTATCGTCAACCGAAATTCCAAAAGCAATACTGAACACTAATATCGTTGAAGGTTTGATAGGTACGTCCAAATAGCCCATTAAGCCCGCAGTTACCAATAATGGTAATAAATTAGGGATTAAGGATACAATAATCATCCTTCCAGACTTGAACATATAAGCCATAAAGAGTGAAATTAAAAGAATGGCTAGAGATAATGAAATGGCTAAGTTCTTCACCAAATAGGTTGTTCCTTTTTGAAACACCAAAGCTTTACCAGTTAATGTGATATTGTAACGTTCCGCTGGAAAAACTTTATCTATTTTATCTTGAAGATTCTCTTGAATACGTTCCATTTTATCAGTACCAATATCTTTCATAAATGTGGTGATTCTAGCATATTGCCCTGTGCTATCCACAAAATTTTTGAGTAAATCTACGTTCGAAGATGAGTTTTTGGCATAAGATAAAATAAAACTATTTTCTTGAGACGTAGGCAGTTGGTAATGTTTAGGGTTGCCATTATAATAGGCTTGTTTGGAATATTTAACCAACCCGACAACCGAAATTGGTTTAGACAATTCAGGCGTTTCAACAATTAAATCCTCTAATTGTTCCATCCGTTTTAAGGTGGATAATTTCATGACCCCTTTTTTACGCTTGGTATCCACCATGATTTCCACGGGTAAAATACCGTTGAATTGGTCTTCAAAGAACCGAATATCACCTACAAATTCAGAATCTTGAGGCATATCCTCAATCATACTGCCCGAGATTTTTATTTGATAAATCCCAATGATACTCACCACTAAAAGTAAAACGGATATTGCATAAATAGCAATACGTTTCTGCCGTACCATTTTTTCCATCCAGTTTACAAAACCACCAATCCAACGTTTATTTAAATGCTCTAAATGACGGTCTTTTGGGAATGGTAAAAACGTATAGATGATTGGTATTATTAGCAAACACAAAATAAAAATCGCCAAAATACTTAGGGATGCCACAATACCGAACTCTTTTAACAAGGTGCTTTCCGTAAGAATAAATGTTGCAAAACCAGATGCGGTAGTCACATTGGTCATTAAAGTAGCATTACCAATTTTAGTGATAACGCGTTGCAACGATTTTACTTTATTGCCATGCAACTTTACCTCGTGTTGGTATTTGTTGATTAAGAAAATACAGTTAGGAATACCAATAACGATGATCAATGGCGGAATTAAAGCTGTTAAAACTGTAATTTCATATTGTAACAGGCCAATAATCCCTAAAGTCCACGCTACACCAATACACACTACAACCAATGATATAAATGTGGCTCTAAAAGATCTAAAAAAGAAAAAGAAAATTAACGATGTTACAATAAGAGCTGCTAAAACAAATTTGCTAATTTCCCCAATGATGTTTTCGGAGTTTTTGGTGCGAATGTAGGGCATGCCAGAAACACGAACATCTAGATTATAGTCAGTTTCAAAAGCTTTTATTTTTGGTTCTAAAACATTAAGAACAAATTCTTTTCTAGCAGAAGTATTTACAAGCGATTTTTCAAAATAAATAGCGGTGCGAATGGTCTTTGTTTTGCTATTGAATAAAAAATTATCGTAAAACGGATATTGATTGAAGAGCTCTTTTTGAAGTGTTTCAATTTCATCAATGCTTCTAATTGAATCTTTAATAAAAGGCTCTAGATTGAACTTTTCCGCATCGGTGTTTTTCACCAATTTTTGAAGGTCTTTTATTGAGATTACAGCTTCAACCGCATCATAATCATTAAATGTTTCGGAAAATTTATTCCAAGCATTCAGCTTTTCTACCTCAAAAAGAGACTCATCTTTAACGCCAATAATAATGAGGTTTCCTTCTTCTCCAAAAATCTCTAAAAAATTATTGTAGGTAATATTTACCTCATGGTCGTCCGGCAATAAATTGGCCCCAGTATTGCTAAAACGCATGTGTTGCCATTGGGTGCTAAAGAGATAAGTTGCAATGACTATCCCGACGAGAATAATTATTTTATTCCGCAGAATAGTTCTCGCCGTTATATCCCAAAAATCTTTGCTAAAAAGTTTAAACATACATGCTTTTAAAGATGCGCAAAGGTAGAAAAAACAATGTATTACTAGTGCTATTATGAGATACAAATAGTTAATACTGTATTAAGTGGAGCAAACTTTTTTTAAAAGGTAGATATAATGATAGATGACAACGGTTTTATATGCATCAATTATGTTCAAAAGCAGTAATTTTTTTAAGATTTAAAATGTTAAGAAATATTGATTAAAAGAGGGTTTTTTAATGCTGAGCAAATTAATAGTATTAAATCATTACACATTTTTCATCTGTAAATCCAAACTTTAAAAGCTTTTTTTCATACATTGATGCCTTACTAACTAGACAATCAGTTCTTTTTGATATTAAACTTATTCCATACGGAAAACCATTCTAGTGAAAGTTTCACTAGAAATAAATTAGAAAACCGTGAGGTTTTATATGAAATAGGAGATGCGCAACTTTGGCAAGAATTTCAACTTGGAAACGAGAAAGCCTATGCTGTTATATACAAAAACAATGTTTCTTCTTTGTATAGTTATGGTTTAAAAATAGTTAACAATAAAGATTTAGTACAAGATTGTATTCAAGATCTTTTTGTTGAAATATGGAATAATAAGGATAAATTAGGAAAAGTTAAGTCCATCAAACCTTATCTCTATACATGTGTTAGAAGAAAATTAATTTCGGAAGCGCAAAAAAGCAGAAGCAAAGCTACTATCAAGGAAAAAGATGTTGTTTTAAAATCGTTATCTTCTTCTTCAATTGAGAAAAGTTTGATAGAGAAACAAAACTTTGATCAGCAAAAAAAACGATTAAAAGAAGCCATGGAGAAACTTACTAAAAAACAAAAAGAAATACTCCATTTAAAATACAGTGCCCAATTGAGTTATGATGAAATTACTCAAATAATGTCTTTAAGTAAAAAAGGAGCTTACAAACTAGTTGACAGGGCAATACGAGGTCTTAGAAAATACATGCTCAAATAATTTATAAAATTTCTTTTCTCATATTGAATAATCAGCTAATTTGTAGCTGCATTTATTGAATTAATATCAAATAATCTCTTCAATTTTAAAAATATTCTAATTTTTATGGGGTAAAAATTAGAATTCCTTCTCTTAACTAGTATAGTCCAAAGTTTTTTAAAACGCACAAATACTATTAGATGAAGTACATCGATTATACAGAAGATGATTTTATAAAAGACGAATACTTCCAAAAATGGGTTTTAAATCCAGATGCAATGACTTCAAATTTTTGGACCAATTGGTTGAGGTCCCATCCTGAAAAGCAAGAAATAATTAAAAGTGCCTCCTATTTTATTCGATTAATACATTCTGATAAAGAAGTGCTTCCTGAGGAAGATTTTGATAAAATGTGGCAAGTCATCGTGCAAAAAAGAGAGACGCCAAAACACTATAGATTATTCAGTAAATCATCAAAAATTCTGTTGCAAAGAATAGCAGCTATTCTAGTTATAGGTTTTGCAATTTCTTACGGTACGCATGTATCGGGAATTTTCAATTTTTCAGAAAAAGAACAGATTAATGTTGCCCCTCGCATTACTTTAGAATTGGAAGATGGCACGGTAAAATTTTTAGACGAAATGGTTTCTGAAGTCTTAACTGATAAAAATGGACATACTATAATTAGTCACGAACAGTCATTATTATCATATAAAGGAACTGGCAACGAGGCATCTGAGACTTTAGTTTACAACCAATTAACTGTTCCTTATGGTAAAAAGTTTGAGTTGCTGCTTTCTGATGGTTCACATGTGTATTTAAATTCAGGCTCAAAATTGAGATATCCTGTAAAGTTTCTAAAAAACAAACCAAGAGACGTTTTTTTAGACGGGGAAGCTTATTTCTCTGTCACAAAAGATAATTCGCGTTTGTTTACTGTAATAACAGATGAGTTAAACACTCAAGTATATGGTACTGAGTTTAACGTGTCTAGTTATAAAAATGAAAAAAATACATCAACGGTACTGGTAGAAGGTAGTGTTGGTGTCTATAAGTCAAATAACCACGAAGGCGATGCGCCAATAATGATAAAACCTGGAAAACGGGCTGTTTTAGAAGGTGGCACTATTGAGGTTGACAAGGTGAATATTAACAAATATATAGCTTGGAAAGAGGGTAAATTACATTTTATAAATGACCGATTTGATGTAATTGTTAAAGAGCTGGAAAGGCATTTTAATGTTACCATAAACAATGAGTTTTTTGAATTAAATGAAAAGGAGTTCACAGGAACATTTACCGAAGAAACATTAGATGAGATTTTAAGAATTTTCAAAGAACATTCAGGATTTACATATACCGTAAACGGAGATAACTATAAAATTGTTTCTAATTGATAAAAGTAACTTAAGAGAACATATAAAAATGAATGTTTAACCAAATGACAACCTTAATACAAGGTTTTCATTAAAAATTTAAAAACCCACAGAATATATGAGATAAAAAAATTAAAAAAAAAGGAAAGTGCAGGAACACTTTCCTATTTAATAATCGATTAAAGCAGTAAATAAACAAACTATAATCAAAACTAAATTATGAAAAAATCAATTAATTCAATGATGGGACCCTCGCATGTTCTATTAAAATTTAATCTAAAAATGAGACTATCCCTCTTATTATTTGTTTTCTCGTTATTTCAATTGCAGGCAACCAATGGATATGCTCAAAAAACAAAGATTGACATAAACATGAGCGATGCTTCTATTTTTGAAATAATAGAAGAGATTGAATCTAAAACAAAGTTTAAATTCTTTTACAGTAAAGACGAATTATCTTTAAACCAAAAAGTAGATGTTTATGTAAAAAAGTCTAAAATTGAAAAAGTACTTGAAAAAGTATTTCTTAATAGCGGCATAAACTATAAGGTTATTGATAGACAAATTGTTTTAACACATAAAGAAACACCACCTGCAGTGGTAAAGCAAAGTGTTGTCAAGTCAATTGTTGTGCAACAGCGCATAGAAATTAGCGGAACAATAAAAGACGAGCTAGGCGTACCTCTATCTGGAGCCAATATTATTGAAAAAGGCACTACAAATGGTGCGCAAACTGATTTTGACGGCAATTTTTCTTTAACAGTTTCTGATAAAAATGCCACCTTGGTAATAAGTTATTTAGGTTTTGTGACCAAGGAAATTGTTGTTAACGATAAAACAACTTTTGATATTGTTCTAGCTGAAGATGCTGCTAGCCTGGACGAAGTTGTTGTGGTAGGTTACGGCACCCAGAGCAAAGAAAGTATTACAGGGGCTATTTCTTCGGTAAAATCTGAAGACCTTGTTAGAACGCCAACCACAAATACAACCGCAACCTTAGCTGGTAGATTACCTGGATTGGTAGTTACCCAAAATAACGGACAACCAGGTGGCGATACCGCCAATATTAGTATTAGAGGATTTGGTAATGCTTTAGTGATTGTAGATGGTGTACCTCGCGATTACCAACAATTAGACCCCAACACAATAGAATCCATTTCTGTGTTAAAAGATGCCTCCGCAGCGGTTTATGGAGCTAGAGCAGGTAATGGCGTTATATTGGTAACTACAAAGCGAGGAACTTATGGCGCACCAGAAATTAATTATTCAGGAAGTTATACGTTTCAACAACCAACTTTTTTACCCAAAATAGCTAGTCCAGAAAGTTTTGCAAGATACCAACAACAGGCAGAACTCCTAGAAGGCGTAGCCATAGCCGATTTGACTTTTTCAGATGAAGATATCGCAAAATATCAAGCAGGAACAGAAAACGGTTTTAGAGGTACAGATTGGCAAGATGTAGTCTTAAAAGACTGGTCAACTACAAAACAACATAATTTTAACATACAAGGAGGTACCGAAAATGTAAAATATTTTACTTCATTGGGTAAGCTAGACCAAGAATCATTGTTAGAATCAGGCGATGGGGATTTTAAAAGATATAACATGGGGGCAACAATAGACGCTAAAATTAATAAGCGTTTAGATATCGGTATAAACCTTAAGTATAGAGAAGAAGATACAAAAAGACCAAGTGGGATTTCGGGAGATAATGATAGTTATTCAAGGATCTTTAGGTTTTTAGCGTCAATGGACCCTACAGTTCAACAAAATCCCGATGGGCTATTAACTGCGGCACATCCGCTTGAAAGCAATGCCGTAGCATATTCAACCAGAGGTATAACGGGTATAAACGACACTAAAAGAAAGCAGTTTGATGCCGTTTTTAATTTTAAATATAAATTACCGTTTGTAGAAGGACTAAATTTTACGGGTAAAGTGGCACACCAAACAGCGAATACAACAAATAATTTAACAAGGGTGCCTTTTACGACCTATAATCATGATTTTCAAACAGGGGTAAGCACACCTGCTTTTACCACGACCGATAATGAAGTCAACTCATCCAGTACTAATCTAACCCAAACCACCACGCAACTAGGTTTAGATTATAAGGGAAGTTCTGGGGATCATAATTATTCTGGAGCACTTATATTAGAAAATAGATATATAGACAATTATGCCCTTAATGCCCGTAGAACTGAACTTTTGTCTTCTGAAATCCCATACCTTTTTGCTGCAATAGGTACGCCCGAAAATGGCGACTCTGTTTCTCAAGATGGCCGCAAAGGTATTGTAGGGCGTTTTAATTATGACTACCAAGGCAAATATTTACTAGAAGCTTTGTTTAGGGCCGATGCCAATATTCAATTTCCTACAGATACACGTTGGGGCTATTTTCCTGGAGTATCTTTAGGCTGGGTAGTATCTAAGGAAGGTTTTATGAAGAATTCTTCAACAATAGATTTCCTTAAGTTTAGAACGTCTTTCGCCAGCTTAGGATTTGACGGAACATCTAATTTCGATTATTTAAGTGGCTATGGTTTACAAGACGGAAGAGGCAATATGTTTGCCTACAGTTCTCCAGTTAATACAACTTTAAGAACCATTGGTCTTGCAAACCCCACTATTACTTGGGAAACCATGGAGACTTTTAATTTTGGTATTGATGCTAGATTATGGAATAGCAAGTTGGGAGTTGAACTGGATATGTTTTACCGAAGACGCGCAGGACTCTTAAGAGATAGGTTAGACCAATTCCCCGATACTTTTGGGGCAAATCTACCTCAAGAAAACCTTGGGATAAGAAGCAATAGAGGATTTGAATTGGTACTATCACATAAAAACAAAATTGGTGATTTAAACTTTAATATTTCAGGTAATTTAACCTGGACAAGAGAGAAAATTATCGATGATGTTGAACGTGAATTTGACCCCAATGATCCAGATGATGCCAGAATAAATCAAAATAACGGGCAATGGGCAAACCGCCGTTTTGGATATAGAACAGATGGATTTTATGACGATCAAGGTGAAATAGATAACGACGGCATAGATTATGATCCCAGTATTGGAGAACCAAGTTTAGGCGACGTTAAATACATTGACAGAAATGGTGATGGCACTATAAACTGGAGAGATCAAGAAATTATTGGTAGAAGCGAAATTCCTGAATTGTTTTTTGGTCTAAATGTAAATGCCGACTATAAAGGGTTCGATTTTTCTATGCTCTGGCAAGGCGCTGGTAATTTTGATTCGCAATTAAACGATTTAGAGGTGGCAGCCAGTACAAGTATAGGTTTTATACCCTTTCAATACCAGGCAGATAACGCGTGGAATGCAGCAAATCCTTCGGCGGCAAAATTACCAGCCCCATCAACCATTGGATTGAATACACATAATAATCAAACGCTAGATATTTACCAAAGAAATGGGACGTATTTAAGACTAAAATCTCTAAGTCTTGGTTATAGTATTCCTAAATCTCTGTTAGATAAAATTAATTTAAAAAGTGCAAGAATATATGTTGCAGGATATAATTTATTAACTATTAGAGATACCGGTATTTTTGATTTTGATCCTGAGGCGAGAAGTAGTGATGGTATTGCTACCTATCCCGTACAAAAGAACATAAGCTTAGGGGTTAATGTTGGTTTATAAATTTAATTTAAAGATTTTAATACGATGAAGACTATAAAAATATTAATGATAACGCTTACAATGATGACCATTATGTCGTCTTGTGAAGATCCTTTAGAAAGAACGGCCGTTGGAATATTCTCTGAAGAGAACGTATGGAAAAGTGAAGGACTAGTGGACTTATACGTAGCAAATGTATTCGCCCGCACTAATTTTTTGCCAGGTGCAGGTAACGGCAACATTCATGAATTAGTTGTGGATGCATGTGCCGGTGGTTATGCCAGAACATTTGGAGGGTGGCCGGCAGGATACACCTTTACACAAGGTGCTTTTTCAATTCAAGGGACTGGAAATGATTCCAATGAGTACTGGAAATGGGATTTGGTTCGCGATATCAATACGGGTATCGAAGAATTAAGCAATCCAAATAACGTTCTGCCAGCCGATTATAAAGATGCGCGTTTAGGAGAATTACACTTCCTAAGAGCTTGGGTATATTTTCAAAAAGTAAAACGTTACGGCGGTGTGCCGGTCATAAAAGTTGCACAAAGCCTTACACAGTCTTTTGAGGAAATTTCAGTACCAAGAAATTCTGAGCAAGAAGTTTATGATTTTATTGCCGAAGAATGTGATGCAGCCGAAGCCTTATTAGAAGGCAAAACTTTAGAATATGGACGCGCAACATCTTGGACTGCATTAGCTCTAAAAAGCCGCGCAATGCTATATGCGGGCAGTATTGGTGAATTTGGAACCATGCAGTTAAATGGTTTGTTGGGAATTAACGATGCCGATAAATATTGGAAACTATCTTATGATGCTTCAAAGAAAATAATAGAAGAAGGTGGTTTTGCATTATATGGCACAGGTGCTGCTACTTTTGAAGAAGCCGAAAAAGCATATTATGAGCTGTTTACAAGCGCAGAAGAAAACAGCGAAACCATTTTTGCTGAAGTATTTATAGGTGAGGGTTCTAAGGCTGAAGATTGGGAAAGATGGTGTGCGCCAGCGGTTATTAACGGCACCACATTTATTAATACCTATTTAGAAACTTTTGAAATGTATGAATATACAGACGGTACTTCAGGTGAATTGGACAAGAGTACGTTAGTGGAAGGCGTTTTTCATGACATGGCAGATTTCATTGGACGAAAAGACCCAAGATGTCGTGCTAATATCTTTTTGCCGGAAGTTGAATATGGCGGTGCAACCGTTTGGATGCACGAAGGGCTTTATGTAAATGGTGTTTTGCAAACGGAAAATGTCGATGGAATTGATGTTCCTGCAAAAGGACCAGCACGGGATATTCAGCGAACAGGCTTTTTCAATAAAAAACGAAGTAATGAAGAGTATCTAGTTGGTAATGGATTTGCCATGGGAGGCACAGATTTCATGGTGTTCCGTTTAGGAGAAATATACCTAAATATGGCTGAAGCTGCTTTTGCTTTAGAGAAAGATGGAGAAGCTCTTGAAGCTCTAAATACTGTGCGCAGACGTGTGCTAATGCCAGATAAACCAGCCATAACGTGGGAAGTGATTCAAAATGAAAGAGCTGTTGAATTGGCCTTTGAACAACACCGGTACTGGGATTTAAGACGATGGAGAATTGCCCATACAGAATTAGACCGCAGAGATAGCAAAGGGAATAAATATACCGGGGTGAGATGGCGTAAAGATTATGATAATCCGGGAATGTATGAAATTATCCATACAACTTCAGGTACTGCAACCGATAGTTGGGATCGTATTTTTGAACCACACCATTACTATTTTCCAATTGGTTTAGATAGAATACAAAGAAGTCCTGCTTTTATTGAAAATCCAGGTTATGAATAAATAAAAAAGCAAATAACACGATTATTTTAAAGCAGAATGTCTAAGTTTTTAGGCATTCTGTTTTTTTATGCCCTAAAGATAAATTTTATTTTAAATTGATATTATTACAACGTTACGTTAAACGTGAATTTAAGCGCCACATTATCTCCAATTGAGGGTAAATGATAGGCACCATAGCGATACGTAAAACTCAAACCAAAACCAAAGAGCAATTTATTGATTTCAAAACCAGATTCCGTATAGCCTTTTTTTAACGAACCAAATATGATGTTTTGGTGCCTTTCTGGGTTTTTCATATCGCCAATGGCATAACGCGTGATTAAAACGAGTTGCGGTTTATATCGTTGTGAAATATTAAAAGGTTTTAAAAAGTGCTTGAATTGTACTGTGGTAAACTTATCGGAGAAAAACTCATTAAAAAACATAGTTTCAAAACTGGTAATACCCGCTACTGAAAACCGTTGCAATATGGTTTCCTTGTTGATATTATTTGGATAAGCATGATACAGGTGGGTTAACGGGGTATTGCCACCAGCAACACCAGCTACTACTGTGACTTCCGAAAGATTTTTGTTTTTATGTGCTATACGATGAATCGTTTTAAAATCTAATTTAGAAAAATTGAAATCACTTTTAAAAACGTCTTTTATACTTTTAGTGTATTGTAACGTGAATTTCGGAAAGCTTTCCTTTTTCTCTTTTGAAATCTTTTCGGAAGTTTCTAAAGGACTCCATTGAAAAGCAATTTTAGCCGTGCTCAAATGGAATTTTGAATAGATATCGCCATCCAAGACATATTGATAATTGTAAGTAGGTTCTACGTTACTCACCGAAAATTGAGCCACCGATGAAACTTGAGGATGTAATTGATGTTCTAAGGCAAGTGTTTTGGTAATATGTTTATGGAATAAATCAATATTTAAAAGTCGCGGTTCAAAAAACTGAAAAAACCTGGTATCGGTTAAAAAGTTAGAGCTCCCAGTTTCCTGTAAATCATCAGTATAGGATAAGTTTAACCAAGTATTTGTGTTTTTTGATAACCTGGCGCCACCACCAATACTGTATTTGTAAGCATGGTCTCTAAATCCATAAACCAGATAGGAGTTTATTCTGAATTTTTCGGAAAAGGTTTTATTTGTAACACCGCCCAACCCCGTTCTTAAACCTTCAAATTGGTTGTATTTTACTAAATATCTTAAATCAAAATTAAAATATTTAGTAGGAAAGTAGCCGTTTCCTATTTGTTTTAAGAAAAAGTTCTTCTTAATGGAATCTTTTTGGGTTTCCTGATTTTCTGTAGAAGAATTTTGCGCTCGTGCTGTGCCAAAACAGCAAAAAATTAGAAGGGAGACACAAAATTTTACCATTATTGAGAATGAAAAGTAGGGTTTAAATAAAAGATGTTCTCTGAAAAGCAATATTTCAGTCCAGATGTCATATTGAATGCAGTCTAAATGCTTTGATTTTTCAGAATATTAAAACTTCGACTGCCTGTCCGTCTGGCAGGCGGGTGCTCAGTTTGACAGGAATTAAACACTTTTCAGACAGCTTCTTTATTTATACAGTCATGATTTCCTTTTCTTTATTATCGAAAAGTTCATCGACTTTTTTAACGTGGTTATCCGTCATTTGTTGTATGTCTATTTCAGCATTGTTCTTTAAGTCTTCCGAAACATCCTCATTCTTTTTTACGTCGTTCATAGCGTCTTTGCGCGCTGCTCTAATACTTACTTTAGCATCTTCAGCTTCAGCTTTAGCTTGTTTTGCTAAATCTCTACGGCGTTCTTCAGTTAAAGGCGGTACATTAATAATGATTGTTTCGCCATTGTTCATAGGGTTAAACCCAAGGTTTGCATAGGCTATACCGCGCTCTATTTCTTGAAGCATGCTTTTTTCCCAAGGTTGCACCGTAATTGTTCTACCATCTGGTGTATTCACATTTGCAACTTGATTTAACGGTGTTTGTGTACCATAATAATCTACCATAACACTTCCTAACATGGCAGGACTTGCTTTACCAGCTCTAATATTTACAAATTGTTTCTTAAGATGCGAAATGGCATTATCCATTGCCTCTTTTGTAGTATCTAATATAAATTGTATGTCTTCGTTCATGGTTTTAAAATTTAATTATCACTAAAGATTCAAAAATTAAGCCAGATTTAAATGTTTACTTCTGTACCAATATTTTCTCCAGAAATCACCTTCAATAAATTACCAGGTGTATTCATATCGAAAACAATAATTGGCAAATTATTTTCTTGGCTTAAAGTGAAAGCTGTTGTGTCCATGACTTTTAATCCCTTTTTCAGTACATCTTTAAAAGAAATAAAATCAAATTTAGTCGCAGTACTGTCTTTTTCAGGATCTGTGTTATAAATACCATCAACACGAGTGCCTTTTAAAATAACATCTGCTTCTATTTCTATGGCCCGTAAAACAGCAGCTGAATCTGTGGTAAAATAAGGATTTCCCGTTCCGCCACCAAAAATAACTACACGTCCCTTTTCCAAATGGCGCATTGCTTTTCTGCGGATAAAAGGTTCTGCAACCTCGTCAATTCTTATCGCGGTTTGTAATCGTGTCGGCACCTCGGCATTTTCTAAAGCACTTTGTAAAGCTAAACCGTTAATAACAGTAGCGAGCATGCCCATATGGTCCCCTTGTACGCGATCCATCCCGCTGCTAGCGCCTGCAACACCTCTAAAAATATTGCCGCCACCAATTACAATGGCTACCTCAACACCTTTTTTTGTAATCGTTTTAATGTCTTCGGCATATTCAGCTAAACGTTCAGGATCTATACCGTATTGACGTGTTCCCATTAAGGCTTCACCAGATAGTTTAAGTAGTATTCTTTTGTATTTCATCAGTTAATATCTATTATATTTTATGGTCTGATGCGATTCGCCAAAACACATTTAAACATGAATTTAAATAACAACTAAGGCTCATTTCATCTTAAATTTGAAGTTTAGCAAAGCTACATAAATTTTTTATTTTTTGAATCTATACGAATTGATGTTTTTTGGGCGGGTTTTAAAAAAAACCGCGCTATCCACTATATCTTTTTAAAACACGTCATTGCGAAGGAGGAACGACTGTGGCAATCTCTCAAATTTTAGTTCTAACATAAATTTATAGTCTATTTGGTTTTAAAAAGGATGCCGTTTCTATCGCTCCCGCATCTATCCGCCAAAGCCAGTTATCTTTCAAAAGAAATCACTTGTTTGCATTAATCATGACTTCTTTGTAGTATATTGCCTGTTTTTTATTTCGTTTATATGAATAAATATTTGAAAGTATTAATTAGTGTTTTCGGGGCGATTATAACTTTGGTTATAGTCTTTTTTTTAGGTGTTGCTGTTTTTATGAATACATTAGATTTACAGCCAGGTCTAGATGTTATTGCTACTGGTATTTCAACATTACTTTTCAGTTTGTTAATCAGTTATTTTTTTAGAAAAACTAAAATTTATAGTAAGTCAATTTTAGTGCTTTCAATAATTACTTGCTCTTTTTTAATATTTAAAGCATCTATAAAATATAAAATGGTTAATGAAGTTAAACCAGTAATCGAATGGTCTAATACTAATCATAAACAAACAATACCATTTTTTGTTACAAAAACTGGGCATATATTTTTAAAAACAAATATTAATTCTGAAGAAAATTATATGATGTTTGATACAGGAATGGATATTACAGCATTACATGAAAAGTTTAATGGTTTTAAAGCTATCGACACCTTAAACATAACATCCTCTCAAGCAAGAAAACAAGATGTAGCAATACATAAATTAGATAGTCTCTCTTTAGGGGCTCTTAGTTTAAAGAAATTAGGTTATGGCGCCATGTCCAGAAAAGCTTGGGAAAATTGTGGCATTTTCGCCAATAAAGATTCTATTATAGGCCTTTTGGGTAATAATGTTATTAATAATTTTGTTTGGGATTTTGATATGATAAATCAAGAAATAACTATTCAAGAAAATCCATTTATTAACGATTCTATTCCTAATAAAAAAGTTATTCCTTTAAGAAGAAAAGGCATGGGTTGGATTGTTGATGTAAAATTAAATGGCAAAAAGAAGAGAGTTAAATTAGATTCTGGTAGTAATTCTATACTCAATTTAACAGACAGTATTCAATTAGCAAAAACTTATGCATATTTTATAAAGAAGAGTCAATCAAAAGGTGTGTTTTCATATTTAGATTGTAGTGGTAAGGAAGGGGTTAAAGCTGGCTCAAATGTTTCTAAAAATCATCAAAAACGTAGCGTATTTGTGAATTTAGAAATAGGAGAAACACTTTATAAAGATGCTTATGTGATAGATAAATCTACCTCTAATTTATTAGGTGTTCCTTTATTTTGGGAGTATGAAAGGGTTGTTTTAGATTTTATTAGTAAAAAAATGCATCTCATCAATCCTGTTCAAAAAAGCAATAGCCATCAAATTTCAATAAAAAGTAAAGTTGAATTGCAAATGACGAAATATAATGCGATTAAGCAAGCAGGTTACTATGAGATGCATTACAAAAAACCAGTTGTGATAAAAACAAAATCCAAAGCAAGCCAAGACACGTTAATTTTCAATTTTAAAGGTAAAACGAGAATATTTGCATCTATTGATATGAATTACTCCACCAAAGAGATAAAAGTTGTAGTTGATAGTATATTAGGGAAAGGATTTGTTTTAAACACTAAAACTGGAAAATCTACTAAACATAATAAAAAAATACAGCTTAGTTTAAATGAAAATACACCTTTAAATGAAAAGGATATGACTAATAAGTTATAGATTTTAATCAATAAAAAAAACCACTACTCAATAAAGAATAGTGGCTTGTTTTAAAAAGATTCCTGCTTCCGAAGGAATTTATTACCCTACAGTAACACGTTTAAAACCTGTAATTTCAACCTCACCATAAGAAGCAACATATTCAGCGACAGTTTTCTTATCATCTTTGATAAACCTTTGATCTAACAAACATTGCTCTTGATCTAAAGTGGTATTATCAGAAATAAAACGCTCCATTTTTCCCGGTAAAATTCTATCCCAGATTTGTTCTGGTTTGCCTTCAGCCTTTAATTCGGCTTTTGCAGCTTCTTCAGCTTGGGCTAAAACTTCAGGCGTTAATTGTGCCATTGAAATATATTGAGGTACGTTTTTAAGTGTTTTACCTAAACGTCCTAATTCAATATTGTCTTTTTCAATAACAGCAATTCTAGCTTCAGTTTCTGATGCAATAAATGCAGCGTCAAAATCTTTGTAAGATAACGTTGTTGCTCCCATGGATGCTACTTGCATAGCTATATCTTTAACTAAGGTTTCAGCGTTGTCAACTTTAGCCGACAAACCTACTAAAGCAGCAATTTTGTTAATGTGAACGTAAGTTCCAACAAAAGGTGCTTGTAATTTTTCAAAACCAGTAATGTCTAGTTTTTCGCCAATAACGCCAGTTTGCTCAATTAATTTATCGGCAACTGTCATGCCTCCAAAATCTGCAGCTAAAAATTCTTCTTTAGTCCCAGAATTCAAAGCGATATCGCCTAATTGACTTGCTAATTCTAAAAAGTTTTCGTTTTTACCAACAAAATCAGTTTCACAACCTAAAACGATGGCAACACCAACAGTATTATCAGCGTTTACTTTTGCAACAGCAGCACCTTCACTAGATTCTCTGTCTGCTCTTTTAGCTGCTACTTTCTGACCTTTTTTACGTAAAACTTCAATAGCTTTATCAAAATCGCCTTCAGCTTCAACTAAAGCTTTTTTGCAGTCCATCATACCTGCACCAGTAGCTTGTCTTAATTTGTTTACCTCTTGGGCTGTTACTTTTACTGTAGTACTCATAATAATTATAATTTAAAAAAAGTCGTTCAATATATTTTCAAGGTTCCCGCCTTTGCGGGAATGACATTTAAAAAGGAAACCTTGATGCCCAAGCATCAAGGAGTTATTTTTTTAAAAAAGAATCAAACGACTTTATAATGTTTTAATAGTGTTTTATTTATTCTTCTTCTTCAGCTGCCGCTTTAGTTTCTTTTTTAGCTTTTGCTTTAGGAGCATCTTTTTCAACTACTGCTTCAGTTTTTGCTTCTTTTTCCGCTTTGGCTTTAGGAGCTTTTGTAGCTTCCTTTTCCGCTGATGCAGCATCTTTTTCGGCTTTACGTTCTGCTAAACCTCCAGAAACAGCTTCTGTTACGTGAGTTAAAATCTTATCTATCGATTTAGAAGCATCATCATTTGCAGGTATTACATAATCAACTTGACGTGGATCTGAGTTGGTGTCAACCATTGCAAAAATTGGAATGTTTAATTTCTGTGCTTCTTTAATCGCGATGTGCTCACGTTTAATGTCAACAACAAATAAAGCACCTGGTAAACGCGTCATATCAACGATAGAACCCAAGTTTTTCTCTAACTTAGCTCTTAAACGATCAACTTGTAAACGTTCTTTTTTAGATAAAGTTAAAAACGTACCGTCTTTCTTCATTCTATCAATAGAAGCCATTTTTTTAACAGCTTTTCTAATAGTAACAAAGTTGGTTAACATACCGCCTGGCCATCTTTCTGTGATGTAAGGCATGTTAACTGCACCTGCTTTTTCAGCTACAATATCTTTTGCTTGCTTTTTTGTTGCAACAAATAAAATTTTACGACCGGAAGCTGCAATTTTTGCTAATGCTGCTCCAGCTTCGTCAATTTTAGCTGCTGTTTTGTAAAGGTTAATTATATGGATGCCATTGCGCTCCATATAAACGTAAGGTGCCATATTTGGATCCCACTTACGTGTTAGGTGACCAAAGTGTACACCTGCTTCAAGTAATTCTTTTACTTCTACTGCCATTTTTGTAATAGTTTACGTTCTGTTTAATTAGCAATGATTAAGTGGTCGCCTTAGCTCGCCTTAACCATTTAGATGCTAAACTGTTTACACCCTGAACTCGTTTCAGGGTCTTTTAAATTTTTGCTGTTTCGATAGCTATCGGGATTCAGCTTTTTAATAATGGCCGTTTGGAAAAACCCCAAAACAACCATCATATGAGATACTGAAACAAGTTCAGTATTAAAATATTAACGTTTCGAGAATTGGAATTTTTTACGCGCTTTCTTCTGTCCGAATTTTTTACGCTCCACCATTCTTGGGTCTCTTGTTAATAAGCCTTCTGGTTTTAGAATTGCTCTGTTTTCAGCATCTACTTCGCACATTGCACGAGATAATGCTAAACGAACAGCTTCTGCTTGACCAGTAATGCCACCTCCATATACATTAACTGTAATATCAAAGTTGCCGTCATTGTTAGTCAAAACTAATGGTTGTTTTACTTTGTACTGTAATGTACCTGTAGTAAAATAACTAGCTAAGTCTTTTTTATTGATTGTAATGTTCCCTTTTCCTTCAGAAACATAAGCACGCGCAACAGCCGTCTTTCTACGGCCAATTTTGTGAATTACATCCATTTATTTGAATTCGTTTAAGTTAATTGGTTTTGGTTTTTGAGCCGCATGTTTGTGCTCTGATCCAACAACAACTGTTAGGTTACGGAATAAAGCTGCACCTAATTTGTTTTTAGGGAGCATTCCTTTTACTGATTTTTCTACTATACGAGCAGGATCTTTTCCAAATAACTCGGTAGCAGTTAAACTTCTTTGACCACCTGGATATCCTGTGTGACGAATGTATGATTTATCGTTCCACTTGTTTCCAGATAAGTTGATTTTTTCTGAATTGATAACAATTACGTTATCGCCGCAATCAACGTGTGGTGTGAAGTTTGGCTTGTGTTTCCCTCTTAATAGTTTTGCAACTTTAGAAGATAAACGACCAAGCGTTTGATTTTCAGCATCAACTAAAACCCACTGCTTATTTACAGTAGCTTTGTTGGCAGAAATCGTTTTGTAGCTTAATGTGTCCACACTTTTAATTTTTACTTGTCACGTCTTAGGCGTGACTGATTAAACATTCCTCTCTCAAAAAGAGTTTGCAAATTTACGATTATATATTTGATTACCAAATAGTGCGAGATAATATTTTGGATTTAAAAAAGCGTGTTAAATAGGAGATAAAAACGGTTATTGAAAACCCAATAAATCGCTACTATGATTTTAAAAATTAACTGGGTTCAATCAAACTAAAAAAAAATGTGTTTTATTTCATTTGAAGTTATTTACATTGTAAACAACTAAGTTTAGGTGCAGATATATTTCCTTTCACCAAGTTGAATTACGTGAAGTGTTGAAAACCCCACTTAATTCTGAAGTTTTAGAATTGTTGTTTCTTTTCTTCAGGATCGTCTCTTTCAGAACATGAAAAAGTAAGTACCAATACTAGAAGGGAAAAGGAATTTAATTTTTTAGATGATACCTGTACATCAAGTAAATCTAAAAATACCATCGTCAAGTATTCAAGTTTTGATCTTTCTTCTGTGTTTTTTAAAATAAGGAATGACATTTAGTTTGAGTAAATCCCAGGATTTGGATAAAATGCCGCAATGGCAAACCAATAACTCATCACAGATTTAACTTGGGTCAACGTTTCGCCTTCACGTGGGCCTTCAATAACTTTTCCGAAAATAGACCATTTATTGCCTTCATTATCTTTAAAGATTACTTCTGAGTTGTTGTCTAAACCATATTCAAACATTAAATTAGAATAATCGCCTTCTAGTTTAAATCCATACATCAACTTTTCATTGCCCACAATCAAATAATCGTTCCCATTAAAACTATCTTTAATTGCTTTACCACCGTTAAAATTAGAAAATTGATATACTTTAGATGTACCATCGTCTATAATGGCATAAATACGTTCTTTGCTGGGGAGCGCAGCATTCGTGATTTCGGGTCTGAAAATAAATCGATTGTTGTTAGTGGCATAATCTCCATATGGCGAATTGCCATAATTTCTTGAAAAACCAGTTTGAGTGCCTAAAACCTGTGTGTTTGGGTATAGCGATTTCCAAGTTTTCCAGTCGGTTTCAACAACACTATAAAGTTTAGGTTCATCATTTATTAATTCGCCATTAACACATTCCAATCTGAGTTGAGACCAGTTACTGTCCGTGTTCCTGTCGTACATAATTAGGTTTGCATTGTACAAGAGCCCAGAAACGCCAAACGTGGTTCTGGTGTCCTTGGTTTTACTTTCCCATGCAAACGCTGTACCTGTTAGCGGACAATAATTTAAAGTGAAAAATGCTCCATTGATTTCGTCATTCACTACCTCATGCCAATCTAAAACAAGATGCGGATATGCTTTTGCAATATTTCCTTTAACAATACCTACGACCAAGTCATCATCATTTAAAAATGAAGCAGCAGAGGCATCAGTAAATTGAGGGTTATCAATTGATGGAATGCCATCTTTTCCAGGGCCACCATCTTTTACTTGATTTATAGGAATTAACCATTCTGAAAACTGATTGGGGATGTCGTTTTGTGTGTTATTACTAGTTGCACTACATGAGGCGAGAAGTAATATTACCGATAATAAAACATAATTTTTCATAGCTATATATTTAAATTTAACACGTTTTGTTTTGATTTGATTTTTAATAAAAGACCTGTGGTAAGTCTGTATGTTGGGGTTAGTTGCGTGCCATCAACATTACTGTAAAGTGGTAATTCCGCTCGTGTTGAAAACACAAGGCTCGGGTTGATGTTTATTGAAAAATCGGGGATGATGAACAACCAATTGCCACCGGTATTATCCAAATTAAATCCATCTATTTTGTCCAGTTCTGCATTTCTGTATTTAAAAGAGATACTTGGTGTTACTAATGTTTTTAATACCACAAATTGATCTGATGCCCCTACAAAAGCTTGTATTTCATTTCCAAATTTATAGGAGGAATTCCCGAAGTAGGAATTATTAGTGCCAGTACCTCTATAAATAACTCTTCCTGAAAAAGTTAGAGAAGGCCTAAATTCTGGCTGCTTTGATGCTGCAAGGAAAAAAACAATATCCCAAGCATTGCTTCCAGGTTGCAAATCGGCATTTAAAATGATACCCTGTGAATTCGTTTCTGTTGAAGATCCAAAAGGGATTTTTGTTCCAAGTCCTAATTCGGTGCTGGAGCTTTTTCCTAAAAGATTATTGAAATTGTATTTAAAAAGCAATAAACCATCCCCCATCCCTGAAGTTTCATCTAAATTTTCGTTTCCAAATTGTGAAATATTTCTGCGTTGGTTTACCCAAGTGATTAAGCCTTCAACAGATAAATTTTTGGTAATTGCATAGCCTAAGTTTAACAAAATGGAATGCGTAATGCGCAACCTTGAATTGTCGTCCAGCTTTTCATTGCCATTATTAAGCGTGTTCAAATTATTGTAATCGTAGTTGAGACTTAATTGAAAAGTGCCTTTGTCTTCAATAGGCATACCGATATTATTGGAAAGCGGAATGCCTCCTGAACAGCAAGTTTGTGCGTTTAAAGTTGAAGCACTAACAAGCAATAGCGTCAAAATCAATTTTTTGAGAAACATAGCTTTTTCAATAACAATACTAAGGGTGTCGTTATAAACTTTGTTTTCTTACCGATTTTAACACGAAAGATGAAAAACGGGAAATTTTGATATGGAATAAACTTACGTAATGTCTTTTAGGAAGAAAAAGAGGCTCTTTGCAATCTGTCGTTAATAGATTTTCCCAAACCAAAATCAGGAAATATTTCAGCAATAATAATATCCAGGTTTTGTTTGTCTAATTGATGGAGCGCATCATATAATTTTGAAGTAGCTTCCGCCATATTGCCAGATGGCGATAACACGATTTGCTCTTGAATGTTGTCATTTTTGATACGAGATTCAAAAACCAAAACACCAATGCGTTTTCCTGAATGTTTTTTAATGTCTTCTGAAATAGTATGTGATAAAACTGTTAGCGTTGATGGCGCATAATGTCTATCTAACATTCCCGGAGCTTCAGGGTTAATTTCCTTTTTGTTTTTTATGGCAATTTTACCAACAATAGCTTCAATAGCTTCCAAGGCAATAGAACCCAAACGATAAATTATGGGGTCATTGTTTTCAAACCCAATAATGGTAGATTCAATGCCGTTCTCACAAGCGCCTCCATCCAAAACCATTTTAATATCATTTTTAAAATAACCTTCAACGTGTTGTGCGTTAGTTGGACTGATAGACCCAAAAGGGTTCGCGCTTGGCGCCGCTAACGGAAAAGGTAATTGTTTTAATAATTCTAAAGTTAACGGATGATTTGGCACACGTACCGCAACCGTATCTTTGCCCGCAGTAATGATATCCGGAATGTTTGGGTTCTTTTTTAAAACCAATGTTAAAGGCCCTGGCCAAAAGGCATCTGCGAGTTGTTGCGCTTTTTTGGGAATCTCGCTCACAATGGTCTCTAAATATTCCACCGATGGAATATGAACAATAAGCGGATTAAAAAACGGACGTTTCTTGGTCTCAAAAATTGCTTTAACAGCTTTTTCGCTATAAATATTTCCTGCTAAACCATAAACCGTTTCGGTAGGTATCGCAACCAATTCGTCATTGGTTAATAGGACAATGGCTTTAGATATGTCTTTCGAAATAATACTCATAAAAGCAATTTAAGAGGTGCAAAAGTACATCGATTTCACGAATTAAAACATACTATAAATTAGACCTGTTAGGTTTTTTTGAAGATTTCTTTAATTGGGGACTTCCTTAATCAGATAAACATAAACAGGAAAGTGATCGCTAAACCCGTTGCTAAATCCTCCATCGCTCCAACTTCTAAAAGGGTAGCCTTTATATTTACCTTTTGTTGTAATTAAGTAGTTTTTGTTAAATATCCCAGCTTTGTAATATCTAAAGGACGTATAATCTTTTTCAAGCAAAGGTTTTGAAATGATGATTTGGTCAAACAAGCTCCAAGAATCTCTATAAGCAGTTGTCCCCAATCCGTTTCTATAAAAGTTTTCAAAAGGATTATACAATGCTTTAAAACCTACTTTTTTTCGTTTTCTTTTGGTTTTTAGAACGTCTTTTAAACTCGAATTATTTGGATTGTCATTTAAATCCCCCATTGTTAAAATTTTGGCATAAGGATCTATAGCATGTAACGAATCAATAATGTGTTTATTTAATTTTGCTGCGGCAACACGTTTGGATCTGCTTTTGGCTTCTCCACCACGTCTTGAAGGCCAATGGTTTACTATAATGTGAATTAAATCACCTTCAAGTTCACCACTAACTAATAATTGGTCTCTGGTATAGATTCTTTTTCCATCTTGGTCATCATAAATTTTAAGCACATGAGAACTTGTGCTTATGGGAGTGAATAAACTTTTTTGGTACAACAGTGCCACATCAATACCTCTAATGTCTGGCGATTCATAATGCACAATTCCATAATCTTTTTCAATTAATAATGAATCATTTACTACCGCCTCTAAAACATCTTTATTTTCAACCTCGCTAACGCCAATAAGAGCAGGCGAATTTTGAGTGATATCTTTCCCGATTTCAGAAAGCACTCTAGCCATATTCCTCGTTTTTTGGTTAAAGGCATCTGCTCGATTTGTTTTTAATTCCATCATGGGACTATACTCATCAAATTTTATCGGGTCGTTTATGGTGTCAAATAAGTTCTCTAAATTGTAAAAAGCAAGCGTGTGGATTTTGAATTTTTTGTCTTGAGCATTGGAGGTCACCAAGAAGCTCAAAGTCAAAATACAGAAAGTAAGTTTTAAAAAATTCATGCAATCAATAAAGATGTTTACGGTTTTCTATGGTGCAAAAGCTAAGCCAAAGTTAAAGTAAGTTTTAAATTTTTTAGAATCAATTAGTTACTTTTTGAGTATTTTGGTGTCTTAAAGATAATTATGAATAAAATAACCCTCATTTTTTTATTCGGATTTTTTTCAATTTCTGGCTTTTCGCAGCAAACTTTAATCAAAGGAAGCGTGAAAGATGGGGTGTCCTTCCAACCTGTATTAAATGTTACAGTTACTTTAGAAGAAACCAATCTATCTACACTTACAGATGTTCAAGGTGAATTTATATTTTCTTCAAATGTGCCTTTAGGGGAACAAATATTAAAGATTTCCAAGTCTGGTTATATCACAAAACGCTTCCCAATAATTGTAAATGAAGGCAAAACAGTAAATATAACTGATATGACTTTAGAGCGCGATTTATCTCAAAGTCAAGATTTGTTCACGATTACTTTGTCTGATGATGAGTTGGATAATGATGCAAGTGGTGCAGATAATATTACTGGATTGCTATCCTCGTCTTTAGATGTGTTTCAGCGCACGGCGGCATTTGAATTTAGTCAATCGTTTTTCAGATTAAGAGGATTGGATTCAGAAAACGGTTTGGTGCTCATCAACGGTATTCCCATGAACAAACTCTATAGCGGCAGACCACAATGGAGCAATTGGGGCGGATTGAACGACGTGATGCGCAACCAAGAATTAACTTCGGGTTTAGCGCCTTCAAGTTATCATTTCGGAGGTGTTTTAGGAACTACCAACATCAATGTTAGAGCGCCTAAAGCTAGAGAAGGCGGGCGAATTACATATTCTTCATCAAACAGAAGTTATACCAATCGGTTAATGGCAACCTATGCTTCGGGGCTTTTAGAAAATAATTGGGCATACACCATTTCTATCGGAAGGCGCTGGGGAAGCGAAGGCTATCAAGATGCAACGATTTATGATGCAAATTCATTTTTTTTGTCTGTTGAAAAGAAATTGAACGCCAAACATAGTTTAAGTTTTACTGGCATGTATGCACCAAACAGAAGAGGGAAATCTTCCCCCAATACCCAAGAAGTTTTCGATTTAAAAGGCATTAAATACAATGAATATTGGGGCTGGCAAGATGGAAAAAAACGAAATTCAAGAATTAAGGAAGTTGAAGAACCCATTTTTATGTTGAATCATTATTGGGATATCGCTTCAAAAACCACTTTAAATACCAATATTGCCTACCAATTTGGAAAATTAGGCAATAGCCGATTGGATAATAATGGCACCGATTTAGTCAATGGTTTTCCAGAAGGCGGAGGCGCAAATCCAAGTCCTACGTATTACCAAAAACTGCCAAGTTACTTTGAACGCAACTTTCCAAACGATTTACAATTTGCCTACACCGCTTTAAAAGAATTTGAAGATAACGGACAAATTAATTGGAATGCACTCTATCAAGCCAATATTTCAAACACGCAAACAGGAGGAAACGCAAGATATGCCTTATATGAAGACCGCGTTGACGATACACAATTCACAATAAATTCAATATTTAATTCAGAATTAAATGATAATGTAGTAATCGATGCTGCAATAAATTACCAACGCTTAACATCTGAAAATTATGCCCAAGTTCTGGATTTATTTGGAGCTGAAACCTATTTGGATATCGATCAATTTGCAACGGATATAGATGAAGCTCAAAACGACTTACAAAACCCAAATAGATTATTAGGTGAAGGAGATAAATTCAAGTACAATTATAACCTATCTGCCAATATATTAAACGCATATGCGCAAGCCCAGTTTACCTACAATAAATTAGATGTTTACTTTTCAGGAAGTGTTACAAATACCCAATACCAAAGGGATGGGTTGTATCAAAATGGGGCTTTCCCAGACACGTCTTTAGGCAAAGGCAAAAAATTAAATTTCACAGGTTTTGGAGCAAAAACAGGATTGACTTATAAAGCTTCTGGGAAGCATTTGCTGAACCTTAATGGCGGTTATATTTCCAGAGCGCCATCACTTCGAAATACTTATTCTAATTCCAGGGAAAACCACAATATTGTTCCGAATATTACTGAAGAAAAAGTGCTATCTTCAGATGTGAGTTATATTTTTAGATCATCAATGATTAAAGCGAAACTCACAGGCTATTATACTAAAATTGAAGATGCCAACGAAATCTCTTTTTTCTTTGCCGATGGTATTGGAGGCGATAATGTGGCGTTTGTCCAAGAGATTTTACAAGGTGTAGATAAGCAACATTTAGGTGCAGAATTAGGAATTGAAACCCAAGTAACACCGACCATAAAATTAAAAGGCGTCGCCTCGGTAGGACAATTTACCTATGCCAACAATCCGAATTTATACTTAACAACCGAAGCAGATGAAGAATCTGTAGCAGCAGGTTTCGTCAATGGATTTAAAGATTTCGGACCATCAAATTTAAAAGATTATAAAATCGCAGCGGGCCCACATCGTGCATATTCGGTTGGTTTTGAATATCGAGATCCAGACTATTGGTGGTTTGGAGCAACGGTAAACTTCTTTACAAATACGTATATTGATATCAGTCCGCTAACACGTTCCTCAAATTTTACAACCGATTTTGATGGTAATGTGTTTAACGATTACGATGAAGAATTGGCAAGAGAATTGTTAAAACAAGAACGCTTTGATGATTATATGGTTGTAAATCTGGTAGGTGGAAAATCATGGAAAATAGGCAATAAATACATTAGTCTTTTTGCAAGTGTAAATAATCTTTTAGATGAAGTATTTAAAACAGGAGGTTTTGAACAAGGGAGAAACGCCAACTATAGAGAGTTAAGAGATGATAAAGCGTTAGATACTCCCGTTTTTGGTTCTAAATATTGGTATGGGCGTGGTGCGACTTACTTTTTGAATGTGAATTATAGGTTTTGACAATTCGAAGAATTGTCAATCCTGAACTCGTTTCAGGATCTCAACATGACAGAATAACATAAATTATAATTCCTAATAATCCCGATAGCTATCGAGAGGGAATCTAAAATATAAAAAAATGAAAAACAACATTTATAAAATAGTCTTTGGGTTTGTTATGATGCTATTGATACTCACATCCTGCGTACAAGACGACGATTTCGGAATTCCCAATATTTCAACAGAAGATCTCAGCATTCCAACAGAAAAAGTAATAACCTTCAAAGCCATCAAATCACTCTACGAACAAGCTGTAACTGGAGGAAATTCAACCGCAATGATATCTGATGATGTTTATATTCAAGGTTATGTGGTATCCTCCGACAAGGCAGGAAACTTTTTTGAGGAATTAATCATTCAGAATAAAACAGATGATAGCAACCCTGATAACGACCCAAGATTAGGTTTTAAAATTGATATTAATGTAAGCAGTTTATCCGACACCTATCAATTCGGTCAAAAAGTATATGTGAAGTTAGAAGGGCTAACCGTTGGGGAAACTAGTGGCGTGATTACGATTGGAAAAGGCGATGCAGTTAATGTGAAGCAAATTCAAGCTGCTGAATATAAAGATATTGTATTACGAACTAATGAAATAGCCGAAATTAAACCCGAAATTGTTGGTTTAGCAGATTTAACCGAAAACTATGAAAACACCTTAATTCAGTTGGACAACATGCAATTAAATCGATTTGAATTGGGAGCAACATTTGCAAGTGAGTCTTTTGATGAATTTGACGGTTTACGCTTATTGGAAAGTTGCGATTCTGGCATCCAAATGATTATGCAAACCAGTACGTTTTCCGATTTTAAATCTTTGGTAGTGCCACAAGGAAAAGGAAGTGTAACAGGCGTTTTCAGTCGCGATTTCAGGGATAATTTTAGCGTACTAGTCATCAACAGTTCTGCCGCCATTAATTTCGATAGTAATGAACGTTGCGATCCATTAGAGTTTTCATGCGGTCTCGCATCAACCATAGGATCAGAGAATTTATTGTATGAAGATTTTGAGCCTCAAAGAAACAACAGGCCTATAGAAATTGCAGGATGGACAAATTATATAGAAGCAGGTACAGAAGCTTGGGAGGGCTTTTCCTCAACATCCTCAAATGCGTCTTTGGGGCGTTCTGCTAGATTTCAATCCGCTAGTTCTGGAGACATAAGTAATATAGGTTGGTTAATCACACCTGCCATAGATTTGGATGCTCAAGATGGTGAATCGCTACGTTTTAAAACTTCCAGTAGTTTAGCAGATAGCAGTTATATGGAAGTGTTTTATTCCTCAGATTGGGATGGTACTGAAGCTAACGTCACTTCAGCAACCTGGGCGATATTAACCGATGCTTATGTTGTGAAAGATTCAGATTCTTTTGCGCCGTGGTTCAGTTCTGGAAATGTTGACCTAACGTGTATTTCAGGTACCATTCACATTGCGTTTAAATATACAGGAAGCGGACAAAGCACTTTTGACGGGGTTTATGAATTGGATGAGATTAGTGTGGATTATGTGCTTTGATAGGTTTTTTAGTCAGAAAAAGAATTAACCAAAATCCTTGCTATTCCAAAATATTTAAGGGTATTTTTATTTTTGATATAACGAGGTGGTAAGCATATAAAGAAAGTTCAGAATTATGGAAAATGAATTAATACCTTTTATTGACAATCTTGATACATTAGTAAATGAGTTTAATGAACTATACCAAGACAGGCTTCTGAAAAAACAAAAAAGCAAAAATACTGATAGAAAAAGAACAGCCTTAAATATTAAACAAAGAAAAATTGTTTTCTGTAAAACAGAAGGTTTATGTCATATCTGTGGTTGTGAATTAAACATTAATAAATTTGAAGCCGATCATGTAAAACCCCATTCGCAAGGAGGAAATGAAATTACCGATAACTTCCTGCCATCTTGTTCTAAATGCAATAATTATAGATGGAATTATTCGCCTGAAGAAATTCAATGGATTTTGAAACTTGGAGTATGGTTAAAAACAAAAATCCAAGAAAGGGATAACATCGGATTAAGAACTGCATCTGAATTTTTACTGGATGAAGTTAAAAGAGAAAACAGAAGAAACCTCCCTCGAAAGCCAAAAGTCAAACTTGAAACGAACATTAATAATTTATTTCCTATAAAAGGAAGGCACAAATATGGCTTTCTAGAACCAACATTCGAAGAGATTGAAAAAGCCAAACAAATTATTGCCAAATTTCAATTAAAAATTAATTATTCAGATATAAGAATAGTTAACAAAACATTTCTAATTACTGGAGAATCTAATATAGCTAGAAAAAATATCGAGTCGTTTATATTAAAAAAAGATGGACTTATTAAGAAAACTGTTTCCCAAAAGCTTGATTATCTCGTAATAGGAAATTTTTATGGCTTAATGAAAGTGTATCAAGTAGAAAAACTAAACGAGAATAAAAATGCAAATATTAAAATAATTACACAAAGTGAATTTACAAAAGCCGTTTGCTGCGTGTAATTAATTGATTATATGTTGCTTACGGATTTTAAGACAATACGTTGCGAAACATTAAACTCACTCCGCTAAAAGCAAATTCCAATTAGAATTTTTCGAAAAATTAATATAAATTTGTATCCAAGTAGATACAATATTTATGTTCTTTATTGAGAAAACAATTGAGTTTGACAAATGGCTGAGAAAGCTGAAAGACTTAAAAGCTAAGTCGAAAATCTTATTTGGAATACAGAAATTAGAAAACAACGCCCATTTTGGAGACTGCAAACCTGTTATAATTGGTGGTGATAAGTCAACACAACAAACAGATATTAAAAAAGCAAAAGAAATTTGGAAAAAATTAAACAAGTAGAACATATGGAAACTTCAAAATTTGACATAGCAGATTATTTAGAAAGCAAAGAAATGATTGCTGAGTATCTCAATACTGTTTTGGAAGATGGAAATAATGCAGATGTAATAAATGCAATTGGACATATTGCAAAAGCAATTGGAATGACTAAAATATCAGAGGAAACTGGATTGAGCAGACCGAGTTTATATAAAGCATTATCCGATGGCGCTAAACCTCAATTTGCAACAATAATGAAAGTTTTAAAAGCGATTGGAGGACAAATTCAAGTAAAACCAATGTCAGCTTGAAAATAATAACACGCACACAAAGTGTTTAAATAAAGTTAGTATAGCTTTTCTGAAAGGTTTTATTTAGTAAGACCGCCAAATTTTAAAATTTGACTCGGGCACAAAACCGTTCATATTAATTTTGATTCGTCCTTGGAATGGATGCCACTAGTTTTCCTAAATAAAGTGATATTTAAACATGAATAAAAATAAACTTCATTATCTATTCCTATTTATTTTTAGCATTTGTTCTGTCTCGAGTTCAAACGCCCAAACCACCCTCCAAAAAACAAATAACAATTGGGAACTCCTGGTCAACGGCAAACCTTTCGAAATAAAAGGTGCAACTTTTGGTTACGATAACGATGTTCCCAATTACGACACCTATTTTAAAGATTTGAACTTCCTTGGTGTCAACAGCATCAGAACTTGGGCAACGGACGAAAACTCACAACAACTATTGGATACGGCGCATAAATACAACATCAAAGTCATGGTTGGTATTTGGATGCGACATGGGCGTCCCGGAATGGAAGATGACGATAGCTTTAATTATCTCGAAGATAAAAAAGGGATGGAAGCGATGTACACAAATGCCATCAACACCGTGGAAAAATATAAAAATCATCCAGCAGTTTTAACTTGGGGCATTGGCAACGAAGTGTATTTAAATATGGCTACAGATGAAGAAAAAACAGCATATTCTAAATTGTTGGAACGTATTTGTAGTGAAATAAAAAAACGGGACAAAAATCATCCAATTACTTCTGTTGAAGCATGGACGTTCGGATTGGAATGGTGGCAAAAATATGTGCCATCCATCGATATCTATGGATTGAATAGCTATGGTGCAGGCGCAGGAGTTTTAGCTTCAGAATTAGAAAAAAGAGCTATCGATAAACCATACATCATCACGGAATTTGGAGTAACAGGAGAATGGGATATTAAAGCCGAAAAAAACGGTATTAAAATAGAACCTAGCGACCAACAAAAATATGACGCCATAGCAAAAGGTTATCACGATTGGATTGTAACTAAACCAGCGAATTTAGGAGCTTATGTATTTCATTATGCCAATGGAAATGATTTTATAGCGCCATGGTTATTTACGCATTATAGCAAAATGTACCGACCACAATATTGGGCAATTAGAGCAGCCTATACAGGACAAAAACCTGTAAATAATGTTCCGGTAATTGAAACTTTCCAATTGCCAGATACTACAACTAAAAACGGCTCATGGATTCCAGTCAATTTAAAAGTGTCGGATATTGAAAATGAAAAATTAGACATTAGTTTTCATTATAACCAAAGAACGGGAAGCAGAAAGCGAAGAGACCAAATCAATCCGTTGAATTTTAGAGGCGATATGGCCAACGGTTTTGAAATTGAAATCCCAAATGAAGATGGTGCCATAAAAGTGTATGTAAACGCAAAAGACACCTATAAAAATGTTGGGATTGCTTCTACTTCAATTGTTGTAAATAACAAAGAAGGAGCGCGAAAATACCTAGTGCCAAAAGTAAGTTTGCCGTTTTACGTTTATAAAGATGGGATTGAAAATCCGTATGCACCATCTGCATATATGGGAAACATCGAATCAATTTCCGTAGATATGCATCATAAATATGGTGTGCATTCTGGAAAGGCTTCATTAAAAATTGCCTATAATTTAGAACACGATTGGTATGGGTTGGGACTTGTAGATCCTGCAAACGATTGGGGAGAAATTTTGGGAGGTTATGATTTAACAGGTGCTACAAAATTCAGCTTTTGGGCAAAAGCAAGTAAAAAAAATGTAACCGCAACCATAGGTTTCGGATTGATAGGAAAAGACAAACCATTCCCAGATACCGCAAAAAAATCTATTGAAGTGAAACTAGGAACCACATGGAAAAAGTATTCTATAAAACTTAAAAAATTAGATTTGAGTTGTATTCGATCTGGTTTGGTAGTGTTTTCTAGTAGCTACGGGTCGCCACAGGATATTTATTTAGATGATGTGATTTTTGAGTAGAGTGTAAATTAAATTCTAGAGGTAACGTTCAAATTTTAAGTTCTACCTTTGTCATAATAAAACACTAAATGACCACATTCGACGCCCTTTTCTTCCGTTTTTTTCAGCATTACAAAACTAAAAAGAGTAAAAAAGCGAATAGTATCGCTACCTTTTACATTACTTTTTTACAATGTAGTTTACTATTGCTTTTAGGCGTGTTTTTTGCGGGCTTTTTTAGGCAAATGCATATAGATACCATGTCGGCTACCAAAGCATGGGTGTTATTTACATTGGTCGTTGTTTTTCTATATTTCAAAAACTGGATGCAATACGGCGGAAGAAAACGAAAAGTTCTAAACGCAAAAATGATTAAAAATAAAAAACTGACTTACAATATTTGGTTGCTTTGGCTATTACCTTTTGTCATTTTGGGTTTAGCTTATATTTTGTTTCAGGCAACCTAACTACTTCTTAAAAACCACATAAACAGGAAAGTGATCACTATAACCACCTTTATATTTCTTCCCCACATAAGTTCTAAAAGGCGAACCCTTAAAAGGCCCATTAAATAATTTCAGAAAATCTTCATCAAAAATATCGGCTTTAAAAAATTCAAATTCATCTTTGGAACTTTTAAAATAATTAGTGGATACTAAAATTTGGTCGAACATAAACCATTGACGTTTATGTTTAGAAGATCCTCTGGTAAAAGAACGTAATGTTTCAAAAGGATTAAACAAATTTGAAGTTTCTGTGAGTTGTTTAATACTATCGTTTTGCGGATTATCATTAAAATCTCCCATAACAATTACTTTTGCATCTTCATTTTTTTCTTTGATTGCAGTAATAATTGAGTTTGCTTTATCAGAAGAAGCTATCCGTTTAAATTCGGTTTCAAGCTGTCCTTCCCGTCTAGATGACCAATGATTTACAATAACATGCACTTTTTCGCCATCCAATAATCCTGAAACCAACAAAATATCTCGAGTATAATCAGGAAAAGCATCCAGTGTCATCAATTCAACAGTAAATGTTTCGGTGTGTAAAACTTCAAAAATAGTAGTATCATAAAGTAGTGCGACATCAATACCTCTTTCATCTAAAGAATCAAAATGCACATAATCATAATTACAATTTTCTAAATGTTTTGAGTTGATTAAATTCTCAATAACACTAGCGTTTTCAACTTCGGCTAAACCAACCAATGCAGGGTGTTTACCTGTTTCTTTTCGCCCGATATTGGAAATGGCATACCCGATTTTCCGTAATTTGTTTTGGTATCGTTTAGGCGTCCATTTTTTAGCAGAAGCCGGTAAAAAGTCGTTGTCGTTGGTGTATTTGTTGTTTTTTAAATCAAATAAATTTTCAATATTATAAAACCCCAAAGTTTGCATATCGTGGCGCACGGGAATGTCTTCAAAATCATCTGTCATATTTCAAAAATAAGTCAAAAAATCTTAAAACTATAGTGGCTTCAATTATGTAACTTTGCCAATTAGAAAACTATTTTAATCAAACGCTGATGTTGAGGTAAATGCGTTAGTATTTTTGCCGATAAAACCCCTTGATTTCAGAAAATAGTTTTTATTTCACATTATAGAAAATTTTATGATAGAGAAGAAAGATGTAAGCTTAGAAAAAGCGGTTTTAATAGGTGTTATTACCCAAAACCAAGACGAAGATAAGTTAAAAGAGTACTTAGACGAGTTAGAGTTTTTAACCTATACTGCTGGTGGGTACGCCCTAAAACGCTTTACTCAAAAAGTGGATATGCCTAATCCGAAAACATTTATAGGGTCGGGTAAAATGGACGAGGTTAGAACGTTTATTCATGAAAATGATGTTACAACTGCTATTTTTGATGACGAATTATCAGCAGCCCAAGAACGTAATATCAGTAAAATTTTAGATGTAAAAGTATTGGACAGAACCAATTTAATTCTCGATATTTTCGCACAACGTGCACAAACAAGTTACGCCAGAACCCAAGTAGAATTAGCACAATGCGAATATTTATTGCCACGTTTAAGAGGTATGTGGACGCACCTTGAACGCCAAAAAGGGGGTATTGGAATGCGTGGGCCCGGTGAAACAGAAATTGAAACGGATAGACGTATTGTACGTGATAAAATTGCCTTACTCAAAACCAAAATAAAAACCATTGACAAACAAATGTCGGTACAGCGTGGTAACCGTGGTAAAATGGTGCGCGTGGCATTGGTGGGCTATACCAATGTTGGGAAATCTACCCTAATGAACGTGATTAGTAAAAGTGATGTGTTTGCCGAAAACAAATTATTCGCAACGCTAGACACCACCGTTAGAAAAGTCGTGATCCAAAATTTACCCTTCTTATTGAGTGATACGGTTGGGTTCATTAGAAAGTTGCCTACGCAGTTGGTTGATAGTTTTAAAAGTACGCTAGATGAGGTTCGGGAAGCCGATTTATTGCTGCATGTAGTTGATATTTCGCACCCTAATTTTGAAGAACATATAGAATCTGTAAACAAAATTTTAGGCGAAATTGATAGTAGCGACAAACCGACTATCATGGTGTTTAATAAGATTGATGCATACGACCCTGAAACTATTGAGGACGATGATTTAGAAACCGAAAAGACTGGCATACATTACACGCTCGAAGAATGGAAAAGTACTTGGATGAACAAAATTGGCGATAATGCATTGTTTATTTCAGCTTTAAATAAAGAGAATTTAGAGGATTTTAAAAAGCGGGTCTATAAAGAAGTTCGGGAAATTCATGTCACTCGTTTTCCATATAATAATTTTCTATATCCAGATTACGAGGAAGAGGCGTAATTAATTCTTAAAAATGAAAACAGATTATTTTTCTAACACCCTTTGGATTTCAAAAGTTTTTAAGAAGAAATGGGTAAAATGGACGCTTATTTTTGGAGTATCAGTTTTAGTATTTTTAGTTGGTTTATACGTTAGCATTTACTTAGGGCTATTTGGAAAAGTCCCTTCAACCGAAGAGTTAAGTACAATTAAGCAAGAGCAAGCTACCCAAGTTTTGGATAAAGACGGAAAACTAATTGGTAAATATTATATCTACGATAGACAACCACTCATTTTCGAGCATTTTCCACAACATTTAATAGATGCACTTGTCGCCACGGAAGACGCACGATTTTACGAACATGATGGCATAGATAACGTGAGTTTATTGCGGGTATTCGTCAAAAATTTGATACTTCAAGATAAATCGGCAGGAGGCGGAAGCACCATCACATTGCAATTGGCAAAAAACCTATTTGGAAGGAAAGATTATTTGCTATTCAGTATGCTTATCAATAAGTTTAGGGAAGCTATAATCGCAAAACGAATCGAAGAAATTTACTCAAAAAACGAAATTTTAATGCTCTATTTTAATACGGTGCCGTTTTCGGATAATACGTATGGTATTGAGAGTGCTTCACTTAAATTTTTCAATAAACCAGCCGAAGAATTAACAAAACCTGAAGCTGCCACATTAGTCGGTACTTTGAAAGCCAACAACTATTTTAATCCTAGGCTGCATTTAAAACGAAGTCAGGATCGTCGTAACGTAGTTTTAAACCAAATGGTAAATTATGGGTATTTGCCACAAGATTCTTTGGAATTTTTCAAGAATCAGGATTTAGTATTGGACTACCGTTCTTTTAATCATGATGTTGGATTAGCACCTTATTTTAGGGAAGCAGTAAAAAAGCAACTTGCATCTATTTTGGATTCAATAAAAACATCCGAAGGAAATCCGTATAATTTATATAAAGACGGTTTGATAGTCCATACCACGTTAGATTATAAAATGCAGGAACTGGCTGAAGCAGCTGCAAAAGAACATCTTACAAAGTTACAGACTGATTTTGAAACTTCCTACGGAACACATGCGCCATGGTTGGAAAACAATCGGATTTTACAGGCTGCCATTAAAAAACTTCCTGTTTATAAGAAGTATAAAAACCAAGGTTTAACCGATACTCAAATTGAAGATTCACTATCTGTTAAAAAAGAGATAGAGCTTTTCAGTTGGGAAGGAGATACCATTAAAAACATAAGCACAAAGGATAGTTTACGCCATTATTTGAAGTTTTTAAATACAGGAATGTTAGCGATAGAACCTACTACGGGAGCAGTTAGAACATATGTTGGCGGCATAGATTACAGGTATTTTAAGTACGATCATATCTCACAAAGTGAACGACAAGTAGGCTCAACATTCAAACCTTTTGTTTATACCGCCGCCATTGAAAATGGTATGAAACCATGTGCTTATTTTTCACTTGCAGAAGTCACTTACACCAATTATGATAATTGGACACCAAGTAATTCTAGTAGTAAAGAGGAAGATCCGTATATAAATTATACACTCGAAAAAGCATTGAGCAACTCGATAAACACTATCGCAGTAAAGGTTTTAAATGAAGTTGGGATTCCCAAAGTATTAGAGCAAGTTGAAAAATTGGGGATCACTAAAGAACTTCCCAACGAACCTTCTTTAGCGCTCGGCGTTGCCGAAATTAATTTGAAAGATCTCACAGGTGCTTATGCTAGTTATTTAAATGATGGCAAACCTGTAAACCCTTATTATATCACTAAAATAGAAGATAAACATGGAACTATAATCGCAAATTTTGAACCTGAAAACACACAGAAAGAAGCATTTAGCGATTATACAAGACAAGTGCTGTTGGAAATTATGAAATCTACTGTTAATACAGGTACAGCGTCAAGATTGCGAAATACGTACAAACTCAACAATGCCATTGCTGGAAAAACAGGAACTACCCAAGATAATAAAGACGGGTGGTTTGTGGGCTTGACTCCAAAATTAGTAACGGTTACTTGGGTGGGTAACGATAACCATAGTATAGGTTTTAAAACTACTGGTATGGGACAAGGCGCAAATTCCGCATTACCGATTTTCGCAAAGTTCTATCAAAAGCTTAATGCCGAAAAAGACTTTGATGTTATTACAAAAGCTAAATTTGAAACCACATCACATCAAGTAAAAGAAGATTTAAATTGTGAACCCGAGAAGCGTGATAAATTCTTTAAAAGACTTTTCAGCAGAAAGAAAAAGAAGAAAAAATTTAGGTAATTAAGTTTGAATAAAAAAAGACCTGATAAGATTCTAAATCCTATCAGGTCTAATTATTTTATATCAATGATTTGTTTAGAATTTATAGCTTAAACCAAAGGTGTAAAACGATTGTAATTTGTTGTCAACACTATCAAAAGTTTCAGCAGGATTTCCGCCTTGAGCAACATCAAGTGTTTGGATATAATTTAAAGCTTCTTGTTTGTTGCTTCTTAATCCAAAATCAAAACCAACACCAATCATTTTCCAAAGTGTGTAGCTAAATGAGTTTGTCCAAGTAAAATTAGACAGGTCACTACTTTTATAACTTTGAAAAGAAGATAAGTTCGTTTTAAATGCAATTGCACCAATTTGTCGTGTATAATCTGCTACTATTTTAGCACCTAATGACGATTCGAATACCGCATCATTTTCGGCAAAAACAAAGTTGTAGTTTAAGGGGTGCACTACTACAATTAAATTTTCAATTGGCGTCCAAGTTCCACCAATACCAACATCTAAATAACCAGGGTCATTAAAGTTGTTTAAAATCGTTGTTCTGTATTCCATTAATCCAGAAGCAGCTAATGTTTTAGTGATATTTCTACCGTATAGAGAAGAAATATTAAATACATCAGTAGTTGGTTCAAAACTATCATCAGCATCTGTATTATTATCTTTATCGTCCAATTTTACCCAGCTTAAATTCGTAGCTAAAGAGTTTCTCCAAAAGAATTTCTCTTGTATTAAATTAGCAAACGCATTCACAGTAAATCCAATATTTCCAGAAGCATTGTTCGGTTTGTCTTGAGCATACCAGTTATTAAAATTGGATAAGCTGCCACCAATAGTACCAAAAGCACCTTTTTTCCATCCTGGAAGAGCGTCTATTTTTGCTTGTAAGGCATCAGCTTCTGCTTTAGCGGCATCTGCAATTGCTTGTTTTTCGGCTTTTTGTGCTTGTAATTCTTCTTTTGTTTGTGCGCTTAATGAGGCAACACTTAGACATAATAATGCGAAAAATAATAATTTTTTCATTGTAATTAGTTTTTAAAATGTGGGCAAATATATATTATTTTTTAACAAACGTTAAATGATTTGTACTGAATAAATGAATGCTTAAAATGTGCTGTTTATTACACAGAATTAAAGCACTATTTTAGTGCAATACATCTGTTAGACCTTAGTCAAGAGCGAAAGTCACATAAAATTATTTCTTTTTATAAAGAGGTACAGAAGAACACGCCTCTCCATACATGATAGATTTTGCCACAGGTTTTAGCTTATTGGAAAGCATGATGTATGCATTTTGAGGCACAGGTTTATTGGAACAACCTTTTATGATGATGGGTTTATCTTTAAATTCAGAAATATCAAGGGTATTTATAATGTCTTGATAAATAGAGGTTTCTAAATTATCTAAGCTACCTACAATTACTTTTTCTGCATAAGGCTCTAATTGAATACTTAACAGCATATAGGCCCAACCCGGAATAATGGCATCTGTACTACAAGTTAACGCAACATAATTATCTTGATATTGACTCCAATCATGCTCAGAAACTTGCTGTCTGAAATCTTTTTCACGAAGCACAAAACCTTCAAAGAGCCAATCTTTAATATCAAACAATACACGATTGCCTTTAGGATAATAATCCTCAAGGTTAATTGTGATTAATTTACTGTTCGCTACGCGATTTATGATTTCGTCTGCCATTTTATTTTTTCTTTCCTATTATTAAAAGTGAATCGTCATCTTCAAACTCTGGATATGGTTCAATTGAAAGAATTTCAAAATGAGTTTCAAAAAACTTTTCAAGATTGGCTTCATTATGATAATTAACAAAAAGGCCTTTGAAAACTTCTGAACCTTCGCCTTTCCAAAACGAATGACAAATTATGCCGCTAGGTTTTAAAATTTCATGTTGCCGTTTAATAGAATTAATTAACTCATTATCTTTTAAATGATGCATGACTTTATTGGAGTAAATACCATCAAATACTTTGTCTGTTTCTAAAGTAACGGCATTTAATTCAAGAAACTCTGCATTTGGGTTTTCAGAACTTAAATGGTTTAAAAATTCCTTTGAATTGTCAGAACCTACAACATTATATGTTTTATGTAATAGTTTCCAATCGGTTCCAGGGCCTGAGCCTATTTCTAATACAGTTGAATTTTGAGGTAAAACTTTTTTAAGTTTTTCAATCAGGTCGCTTCCATTAAAACCTTCTGCTGCTTTTATATATTCTTTAACAGATGCTTTAGTATTATAATATGTTCCATTCATAAGGTTCAAATTAAATCTTTCGAACTACCTTAAGATTACTCATCTAAATTCATATGCGATATATCATTTCGTCTATCAAAATATATTTTGTCAAGTTGTTTAATGTTAAGTCGTATGGACTGTTAACTGAAGACTGAATACTGCCAACTAAATTACAACATCCCCAACTCCAACTTCGCTTCCTCACTCATTAACTCCTGTGTCCAAGGCGGATCAAAAGTAATTTCAACTTCGGCATCTTTTACTTCGTTTAATGATTTTACTTTTTCCTCAACTTCCAATGGCAATGTTTCTGCAACTGGACAGTTAGGCGTTGTTAATGTCATTAATATTTTAACATCGTAATCCTCGTTTACAAATACGTCATAGATTAAACCTAATTCGTAAATGTCAACTGGTATTTCTGGATCGTAAATCGTTTTAAGAACGTTTACTATTTTTTCGCCTAATTCGGCGGTATCTATTACTTCACTCATTTCTTTAAATGGTTTAGAGGTTTATAAGTTTAGAGGTTTAGAAGGTTTTAGCTTTTGAGTGAGTTAAATTTCTAAACGTTCCTCTTTTAAACTTAATTTAACTGTGTTTGGTACGCTATTGCATACATTTTTAATTGCTTTACCATACTTACCAAACCATTGGCTCGTGTTGGTGATAAATGCTCCTTTAATCCAATTTTATCAATAAAATCGGTGTCGGCATTTATAATGTCTTTTGGATGCTGATTTGAAAACGTACGAATCAAAATTGCTATAATACCTTTTGTGATAATGGCATCACTATCCGCAGTAAATTCAATTTTATCGTCTTTCATTTCCGCATGTACCCAAACCTTACTTTGACAGCCTTTAATGATGTTGCTATCGGTTTTGTATTGGTCGTCAATCAAAGGTAAATCTTTCCCTAAATCAATCATATATTGGTAGCGTTCTTCCCAATCTTCAAACATTGAGAATTCGTCTATTATTTCATTTTGAATCTCTTCAATACTCATGCATTTATATTTTTTGCTCTGTTAACTTAAGCGTAGTCGAAGGTTGTTCAATGTTGTCCATAAAAAAAGGTTTCGACTGCGCTCAACCTGACAAGTCTTATTTTATACAAAAATACAACATCAAAAGTTGCTATTCAATGTTTTCAGTAATTGATAGGATTTCTTTAACTAAAGCAGCTATTTCTTTGGGAGGATTTCCATGATCGAAAGGAGGAGATTCATAAGTTTTTCCGTTTGAAGTAATTTTTAATCGGGCTAGAGCTGCACCATCAAACTGAAATGTTTTACTTGGAGCTTCTAGATTTGGTATGGTTTCAATATCTGTTAAATTTAAAACCTTTGATAAGTTATTCCAAAGCACAGTATCACACTCTTTTTTCAATGATTTTTGGCCTTTTTCTTTTGAAAAGAAGATATGCTCTTTATCAATTTTAATGTGTTTATATGAACCTCTTGAAGTCGCTGAATATTCAAAACTTAATACATTTTCTTCAGGTTCTTTTGAAGCTGATAGTAATACCTGCTTTTTATTGAGGAGTGATATACCGTTTTCTGAACATAGTACTACATCTGATTTTTCCATGGCTTTAAACAGATTAGTTTCAACGTTGTTTTTTTCTTTAGTGCACATCATTTTGGTCGCACCTAAATTACTAAAGGTTATAGTATTATTTTCTAATACATACGAACCAAAAAAGCGATTGCAACCTGAAAATCCTGAAACTTGTTTTGTGCTATCATTAAAAGTCATGTTTAGGTTGAAAGACGAAACATCTTGGCCATTTAAGGTGTTTATTCGATATGTTCCTTTGAGTTCTTTCAAAATGGTATTGTTATTTAATGGTGTTACTACAGAATGTTCTGAAGCACCGCATGTTCGTAATATAATGATGCTAAAAAGCATTAATATGCATTTCATAATGTTATTTGATTTTATAAAGAACAAACAAAAAGGAAGCCAAAGTTTATGCCAACATCATTTTTGCTTTTTTCACACCTTCAACCAAAGCATCAATTTCGGCTTTGGTATTATAAAATGCAAACGAAGCGCGAACAGTTCCTGGGATTTTATAGAAATCCATGATGGGTTGTGCGCAATGGTGTCCTGTTCTTACTGCAATTCCTAGTTTGTCTAAAATGGAGCCAACATCATAAGGATGAATGCCTTTTAAATTAAAAGAAATTACAGAAGTTTTACGTTTTGAAGTGCCGTAGATTTTTAAGCCATCAATTTCTAATAGTTTTTTTGTACCATATTCCAGCAATTCATTTTCGTGAGCTGCAATATTTTCAAAACCAAGAGTATTCATGTAGTCAATAGCAGCTCCAAAGGCTATACCGCCACAAATGTTTGGTGTTCCTGCTTCAAATTTATGCGGTAAATCTGCGTAAGTTGTTTTCTCGAAAGTGACTTCGGCAATCATTTCGCCACCACCTTGATAAGGCGGTAGTTTTTTGAGCCATTCCTCTTTGCCATAAAGCATACCGACACCTGTTGGACCACACATTTTATGAGCGGAAGCCACATAGAAATCAGCATCCAAAGCCTGAACATCCGGTTTTACATGAGGCGTAGATTGTGCGCCATCTATTAAAACCGCAGCACCTACTTCGCGCGCTTTTCCAATAATGTATTCAATGGGGTTTATAGTTCCCAATGCGTTTGAAATATGGTTTACAAAAACCAATTTGGTAGTTTTTGATAAAAGCTCATCGAATTCAGAGATGATCAATTCGCCTTCTTCATTCATTGGAATTACTTTTAAAATAGCTCCAGTACGTTCGCACAACATTTGCCAAGGCACAATATTACTATGATGCTCTAAAGCAGAAACAATAATGTCGTCGCCTTTTTTTAATAATGAAGAAAACCCGTTTGCAACAAGGTTGATACCATGCGTTGTTCCTGACGTAAAAATGATTTCATGCGAAAATTTCGCATTAAAATGTGTTTGGATTTTATGTCGTGATTGTTCGTATAAATCGGTGGCTTCTTGACTCAGCGTATGTACCCCACGATGAATATTTGCATTGTAATTTGAGTAATAATCTACAATAGCATCGATAACCTGTTGAGGCGTTTGCGAGGTCGCAGCATTATCAAAATATACTAATGGTTTGCCATTTACTTTGCGCGAAAGTATCGGGAAGTCTTTTCTTATGTCTTCTACGTTGAACATTGCGGATAGGTTAGCCCCGATTGAGGCATTTGTTGAAGCTCCTCGCAGAGAGCGACTGCCGAAAGCGGGAAATAGCTTCAAAATAATAATATTTTAACTAGTATCATGAGATTCCCTCCTTCGAGGGAATGACAAAATATACTACAAATCAAACCCAATATTAACACCTAATTTCTTAGCGATAATCTTGGTAATACGTTGTTTTACTTCTGGGATTTTAACAGAACTTAGGACGTTATTGCTAAACGCAAACATTAAAAGGGCTTTGGCTTCTTTTTCTGGAATACCGCGCGAACGCATGTAAAACATAGCGCTTTCGTCTAGTTGGCCAATGGTACAACCATGAGAACACTTCACATCATCGGCAAAAATTTCTAATTGCGGTTTGGTGTTTATCGAGGCTTTATCGCTCAATAAAATGTTGTTATTGGCTTGAAATGCATTTGTTTTTTGCGCTTCTTTATCAACCAAAACCTTACCGTTAAAAACACCTGTTGACCTGTCGGAAAAAATGCCTTTATAATCTTGATGGCTTTCGCAGTTTGGTTCTATATGATGCACCAATGTATTGTGATCTACGTGTTGTTTATCGCCAATAATTGTGATGCCTTTAAGCGTAGAATCGATGCGCTCTCCACCTTGGTAAAAGTTTAAATTGTTTCGCGTTAATTTACCGCCAAAAGAAAACGTATGAACTGACGCCAGACTTTCTCGTTTTTGCTTGACAAAGGTATTGTCTATTAAAGAGGCGTTTTCGTTATCGTTTTGGATTTTGTAATAATCTACAATGGCACGCTTATTAGCGAAAATTTCGGTAACGCTATTTGTTAAAACAGGATTGTCTGTTAAACTTTGGTGACGCTCTATAATCTGTACATGCGAATTCTCGTCAACCACAATTAAATTACGTGGTTGTAACATGGTAGCCGATTCATTTCCTGTTGAGAAATGTAAAATCTGAATTGGTTTTTGTACAATTTTATTCTTGGGAATATGAATGTAAGCACCTTCGCTTGAAAATGCTGTATTTAATGATGGTAAACTATCTTTTGTAGCGGCTTTATTGAAATAATTTTCAATAATTAACTGATACTTTGGTTTGTTTAAAGCGGCAGACATTAAACAGACGTCAATACCATCATGTGTGGTTTGAGATAAATGCGATGAATATTTACCATCTATAAAAATGATTTTATAAGTATCTATATCGTGAATAAAATACTGCTTCACATCTTTATAATCTAAAGCATTTTCTTGCTTTGGAAAAACACTATAATCTTCTTTTAAGATGCTGTTTAGTGACGTATATTTCCACTCCTCTTCTTTTTTTGAAGGAAAGCCTTTTTCTTCAAATACTTTTATAGCATCAGATCTCACATCATGAACATACGCGTCTATATCGACGCGATTTTCGAATGCTAAAAATGATGATACTAATTTTTCTTTTAAATCCATGTTTTTCAGTTTTCAGTCGCAGTCTCAGTTTTCAGTAAAAAAAACCAAGATGATACTGTTTACTATTTTTAAACTCTTGAGTAATCAGTTTTGAGTAAGCAACTGCAAACTGCGACTGAATACTGCGACTATTTTTACGCGTTCACTTCTTCTTTAATCCAGTCGTATCCTTTTTCTTCAAGCTCGTGAGCTAATTCTGCTGTACCAGACTTTACAATGCGTCCGTTATGCAATACATGAACAAAATCTGGAACGATATATTCCAACAAACGTTGATAATGTGTAATAACTACGACAGCGTTGTCCTTGCTTTTTAATTTATTGACACCGTTTGCAACAATACGAAGCGCATCGATATCTAATCCAGAATCGGTTTCATCAAGGATTGCTAATTTTGGCTCAAGCATTGCCATTTGAAAAATCTCATTACGCTTCTTTTCACCACCTGAAAACCCTTCGTTTAAAGAACGAGATAAAAACTTTCTATCAATTTCCAATAACTCCGATTTTTCTCGAATTAATTTTAGCATTTCCTTAGCAGGCATGTCCTCTAAGCCTTTTGCTTTACGAGTTTCGTTAATGGCCGTTTTCATGAAGTTTGTAACAGAAACTCCTGGGATTTCTACAGGATATTGAAACGATAAAAATACACCTTTATGAGCGCGTTCTTCTGCTGCCAATTCTTCGATATCTTCTCCTTCAAATAGGATATTACCTTCGGTAACTTCATATTCTTCCTTTCCAGCAACAACGGCGGCCAATGTGCTTTTTCCAGAACCGTTTGGTCCCATAATAGCATGGACTTCCCCTGCTTTTACTTCTAAGTTGACACCCCTTAAAATACCCTTATCCTCAACACTTGCGTGTAAATTGTTTATTTTTAACATACTATTGATTTCCTAATTTTATAACGTTGTTTTCTTCTTTTGAACCTGGTTTTACATCTAAAATTTCAACAATTTCAACTTTGTTCTCCCAAAGAATTTTTTCGTCTTTTTGGTTCGTTATTTTTCCGCGTATTTCAACCTGAACCATATCTGTAAGTTCAGTCTTGTGTTTTTCAGCCTCTTTTTGAAGCTCTTGTAATTTATCGGTGATTAAAACTCCATAAATCTCAGAATTGGTTTGTAAAACCGCTGCACCACCATAATAGACAAATTCGCCTTTTAAAAGGGTTAATCCGTCATTTTGTTTTTCGGTTCTTTCTTCGGTTTCCGATGCATTAATTTCTTTTTTATCAGATTTTGGATCGTTCTTACAGCTTATGAATACTGTTAAAATTAATGTGATTGCTACTATTTTTTTCATTTTTATAGAGTATCAGAGACCTGTCAGGTTTTTGAAACCTGACAGGTCTGAGCTTATATTTTATCCTACACTTCCTTCTAAGCTTATTTCCAATAATTTTTGGGCTTCCACAGCAAATTCCATCGGCAATTTATTCAATACCTCTTTACTAAAACCGTTTACAATTAATGCAATGGCTTTTTCGGTATCTATACCACGCTGGTTACAATAGAAAATTTGGTCTTCTCCAATTTTACTAGTGGTCGCTTCGTGTTCTATTTTTGCTGTTTTATTTTTTGCTTCTATGTATGGAAAGGTGTGTGCACCACATTCGTTACCCATTAATAAACTGTCACATTGTGAAAAGTTACGAGCGTTTTCTGCTCTGGAATTAATCTGCACCAAACCACGGTAACTATTTTGTGATTTTCCTGCGGAAATTCCTTTGGAAATAATAGTCGATTTCGTGTTTTTTCCTAAGTGAATCATTTTAGTTCCCGTATCGGCTTGCTGATAATTATTAGTAACAGCAATGGAATAAAATTCACCTACCGAATTATCCCCTTTCAACACGCAAGACGGATATTTCCAAGTGACTGCAGAACCCGTTTCAACCTGTGTCCAAGAAATTTTTGCATTCTTCTCACACAATCCACGTTTGGTTACAAAGTTGAAAACACCACCTTTACCTTCAGCATTTCCTGGATACCAGTTTTGAACTGTGGAGTATTTTATTTCTGCATCATCTAAAGCAATCAACTCCACAACTGCTGCGTGCAATTGGTTTTCATCTCTACTTGGAGCGGTGCAGCCTTCAAGATAACTTACATAGCTGCCTTCGTCGGCAATGACCAAAGTTCTTTCAAACTGACCAGTTCCTGCTTGATTGATTCTGAAATATGTTGATAATTCCATCGGACAACGCACGCCTTTTGGAATATAACAGAAACTTCCATCACTAAACACAGCAGAATTTAAAGCCGCATAAAAATTATCTTTCTGAGGCACAACGGTGCCTAGATGTTTTTTTACAAGTTCTGGATGCTCTTTTATGGCTTCGGAAATACTCATGAAAATAATGCCTTTTTCGCCTAAAGTTTTCTTGAATGTGGTCGCTACCGAAACGGAATCTACCACAACATCCATTGCGACACCAGCCAATTTTTTTTGCTCATCCAGAGAAATTCCCAACTTTTCAAAAGTTGCCAATAGTTCTGGATCTACTTCATCTATGCTATCATATTTGGGTTTACTGTTTGGCGCAGAATAATAAGAAATACCTTGAAAATCCGGTTTTTTATAACGTACGTTTGCCCATTCCGGTTCGATCATTTCCTTCCAAACTTTAAAGGCTTCCAAACGCCATGCAGTCATCCATTCCGGTTCTTCCTTTCTTTCGGAAATAGCGCGAACAATATCTTCGTTTAAACCATTGGGAAATGTGTCCGATTCTATATCTGTATAAAAACCATACTCATATTCCTTGGTTTTTAATTCTTCGCGTAAATCATCTTCTGTATATTTCGACATATTTTGAGTTTTTTAAGCTCCTTCCCTATGGGAAGGTTGGGATGGGCTTTTTTTAGAGTGAAAACGATTCGCCACAACCACAAGTGCGGTTGGCGTTAGGATTATTAAAAACGAAACCTGTTCCGTTTAATCCTCCGGAATATTCTAATGTGGTGCCTATCAAGTATAAAAAGCTTTTTTTGTCAATAATGATTTTTACACCATTATCCTCAAAAACTTTATCGCCTTCTTGTTGTTCATTATCAAACTTTAAATCATAAGATAATCCAGAACAACCGCCACTTTTTACGCCCACACGAACGTAATCGATTGCAGCGTTATAACCATCATCGGTCATAAGCTCAACCACTTTCTTTTTAGCTGTTTCAGAGACTTTTATCATGTTATTTTTTTTATGAGTCTGTTTAAGACTTCGTCAATTATTTTTTTACGCCTCTTTTTGCGCATTATTTCGTTAAAATTTTAAACCGTAACTAGGCTATGCTTAAAAATTTTGCCTCATACTGCATCAAAAATAGTCTGTAAAAATTCTAATCACAAATTCTTAAACAGACATTAAATTTAGTTTTGAATTAATAATTTTATTAAGACAGTTTCTAAATAGAGTGCAAATATACAATATAAGTCCCTGAAAATCGAATAACCTAACATTATATTAGCATATAGTTTGATAGGTTTTTGTTATAGGTTCTAAGTGAAGAAACAACTTGGTTTTAGTACTCTACTATCAGGGTAAGATGGATAAAGCCAGATTGCTGTTATCCAATTTTTTTGAGTTTTTTTTGAGGTGCTAGGGGAACTTTGTTTTTCGATGAATTAATTTTTGCAATCTCCCCATTACCGTTGTATTTAAAAGTTTGTTTACACCCTTTGCAGATTAGTATTGAAGATTTAGGGTTGTCTATACGGAAGTAATTATGTCCGTACACTAAGCAAAAGGGATTTGAATATACTTTAGCAGCCATTCATGGATTATATTGATGGTGGCAATATAATTAAAAAATCATTTAAATTATAGATGAAGTGCGTTTTATTTCGACAAAACAAAGATTGGAATCGTTTTATTTAATGAGTTTCATAAAGATTTATGAGATGAAAATATACTCTAAAAACCAATAACCTTACTTAGTTTTGGTATTCTCTTTTGATTTAAATAGTCTGATATGGTATGTGTTTCCCTGTGTACGGACAGATTCAAGATATTGCCACTATTGGTTGAAATAAAGTGATTTTGACAAGATTTGCAAACTAGTTCAGAAGTTTCTTCGTCTATATTAGTAATATGTCTAAGATTGTGCCCAAAAACAGCACAGAATCTATCAATAGGTTTTTCGTAGATCATAATTAAGGAGAATTGGGATTGTAAATATCACTAAAAAAGAAACAAATATCGGTGATATGCTTTTATTTTCGATTAAAAGCGTATTTTTTTAACGTTTAGTAGTTAAGGAAAGGACTTTTGTGAATCGTTTTATTTTTAAATAGGCTTTCTATTTAGTTATTCGAGAACTCTGGATTGTTTACGAAGGCTTCGTCCGATAGTGTGAGCAAAAAAGCTTTTAAGTCTGCCTTATCTTCTTCTGATAATCCAACACCACCTTGCGCCACTTTCTTCATTAAAGGATCTATTGTGGATGAGGGTTTTAAGCCTTCGCTATAATGATTAATCACATCTTCTAATGTTGAAAACCTACCATCGTGCATGTAGGGCGCCGTGAAAGCGAGGTTTCTAAGCGATGGCGATTTAAATTTACCATTATCGGCAGGATCGCCTGTTACTTTACCCAATCCTAAATCTGTGAATGTTTCGTCTAAACCATTGTTATGAAACATATTGTCTGTCCATAAAGGATTTTTATCGCTGCCGTGGCAATGAAAACAGTCGCCTTTGGTTTCATCCATAAACACATTGAATCCGTTAAGTTCCTCTGGCGTTAACTGGATATTGCCCAAAAGATAATTGTCGAATTTTGAATTTGAAGAAATCAACGTCCGTTCAAATTGTGCAATGGCTTTTGTAACTAAAGTAGAATCTATATTAGAAGTTCCGAAGGCTTTTTCAAAAAGGTTAGGATATTCGGTATGCTGTTGTAATTTTTGTTCAACATCCGTCCATGTGCTTTTCATTTCAATGGGGTCTGTAACCGGGACAAAAGCTTGATGTTCTAGGCTAAACGTATTGCCGTCCCAAAAGAATTTTTCATCATAATTCCACGCTAGGTTGAAAAGCGGCATAGAATTTCTAGTTCCTAAACTACCATCAATACCATCACTAAACCGATCAGGATCGGTAAACGCATTTTCAGGCGCATGACAATCGGCACAGGCTTGGGTGTTGTTTGCTGATAAAATGGGGTCAAAAAATAATTTCTTCCCTAATGCAATGCCCTCAGCCGATTGAGGATTATCAATTGGAATAACAGGAGCGAGTATATTGTCCTCAAATAAAGTTGGTATGTCTAGCGGACTTGGAGTAGGGCTATAACTCGTTGCGCTTTCGTTTGAACAGGAATAGCAAACAAAAACAATTAAAAATCCAATATGTAAACCCCATATTTTCAAAACTATTGAGTAACAGATTTTAAACTAAATACATTTTGTCCGTTTTGGAACATCATCACTTGAGCATCATAATTGGGCATCAGCATGTTATTTAATACATTCAAATTCCATGTGTTCGGATTTTTAAACCATTCGGCAATATTCATTTCAACATTAAAAGTTGCAGTATTTGTGATTGTAACTTCGCCTAAGTCAACCTCAAAAAAAGTGTCTTGAAATACCTGGGTAGGACCAGAATTATCCACCGCTCTTATTACATGATATGCGTAACCTGTTTCCGCTGATGCATTGTCAACAAATTTACCTTCTAATTGCATATAGTGGTAGCCCCCACCAAGCATTTCCGGAACAATCCATGATGCTGAATTTAGGTCTTGGTAATTCTTAGCATTGTCTTCATTATTTAAACCAAAAGTGAATGACACATTGCTGTAAGTCTCTAATGGAAGTGTGCCGAATAACAGGAAAGCTAGATTGGTTTCATTGGTAACATCTACAAGATTATAGCCCTTAAAAACCAAATCTTCGCCGTTAGACCTTGTAAAGATAATGTTAGAAATGATGTAACGCAATTTGGAAATACTTAAAACCTCTCCATTTTCGTTGGTGTATTGAATTTGGTTAAAATCGGTATTTGTAACTGGAGTTCCGTCCCAAGAATGGCTAAAATTGAAAATAATATTGGCTTGGGGTTCTGTGTCATTTTTATCTGCATTACACGAAAATAATGTTGTAATTGCAAAAAGTAGTATGGGAATAAATTTTTTCATTTTCAATTATTTTATTTTGAATATTAGTACATCACTAAATCCTTTATTTTCTTTTATGTCTAGATCCGAGCTACTTGTTTCGCCCACAGCAATTACAGAGCCATCATTAAGTTCAACAGCATCAAAAGCTATGTCTATATTGCTGCCCCCTACTGTTTTTTGCCATTCCAAATTAGCATTAGCATCCAGTTTTAATACCCAAGCATCATTCTGACCTTTATTTTCTGAAACATCAATATTTGAACTTCTTGAACTACCCGAAATTAAATAACCTCCGCTGTTAGTTTTTGAAATAGAACGCGCCGTATCAAAACTGCTTCCGCCAAATGTTTTCTGCCAAATAAGGTTTCCGTTAGTAGAAATTTTTATGAGGAAAACATCGGCTGCTCCATTGTTTTTAGAAACATCTTTATCGTTGCTTCTCGTATCTCCAACTATTACATAATTGCCATCGTCTGAGGCGACAATGCCCCAGGCTTCATCAATTCCAGAACCTCCAAAAGATTTCTCCCAGAGTAAAGTTCCAGTTTCGGATATTTTAATCACCCAAAAATCATAGGTGCCTTTGTTGTTATTGATATCCACATCTGCACTATCGGAAGAGCCAACAATTAAAAAGTCATTATCTGCTGTTTCAATAGCGTCATAAGGTGTGTCTGTAAAAGTGCCTCCATAGAACTTGCTCCATTGTTTTTCGCCATTAGCATTTAGTTTTATTGCCCAATAATCGCCACCTGCATGTCTTTTTGTTAATTTAATTTTGCTGTTGCCTTGTCCGTTTGAGGCTGACACATCTAAAACACCGGTTACTAAATAGCCACCGTCTTTTGTTTGAATTAGAGCATTCCCATTATCTGCACCTGAAAAACCTAAAGATTTTTCCCAAGAAATAGTACCGGAACTGTCTAATTTAACGACCCAAAAATCGTTAAACCCAAAATTTTCGGTGGTGTCTCCGTTGTTGCTTTTGCTATAGCCGATAATGGCATAACCACCATCTGAGGTTTGAATGATGTCACTTCCTCTATCATCATCACTTCCTCCATAGGTTTTTTGCCATTGTAATTCGTTTGTACTGCTGAATTTTAAAAGCCAATAATCGAAAGATGTATTTGTTTTGTTTTCAACATCGGCGTCCATACTTTGTGTATGTCCTAAAATTACATAACCACCATCGGAAGTTTTAGTGATAGACTGCGCACTTTCATTTAAACTGCCACCAAATGTTATTACAAAATCTAGCGATTTCTCAACAGGTTTAGGTGCGTTGTCATCCTCATTTTTAGAACAATTCTGAAAACTAAAAATCGTAATGAAAACAAAACAGATGCTATATAAAACATTATTTTTCATAGGAATAAAGGCGAAGTTTACTCGCTTTTCCGAACAACAAAAAGCCCTCTGTTGATGTCGCTTATGATAATGTTGCCACTTTCAAAATAAGGATAAACATTCCATGCGCCATCAAAAGCGGTGGCATCATCTTCAGGATAGGTGTCAAAAAAACCAATTTCAGTATAAGATTTATTGGAAATATTATTGATATCAATAACTCTCAAGCCAGCTCTATAACTCGCTTGGAAATAGGAGTTGCCTTTAACGTAGCCATTATGGTCAATAGATGGATTATCTGCTAAATATTCAAAATGATTTTTGGGATCATCCAAATCTGTGAAATCAAAAGTTATGATTCTTGTGTTATTTCCCACGCGCTGTTCGTCTAGTTCATCGCCAAGAATAAAGTATTTCATGTCTTCCGTAAACCACCCCTGATGTGCATATCTTACATTTGAATAAGATATCGTTGAAATTTTTATGGGATTGGATTTATCGGTAACGTCAACAATAACAACTTCACTCCCATTACTTCCAATAAGGATTTCTTTGCCGGAATAATCAGTATCCGGACCATTATAAGTTACAACTTGCGCATCGTGCGAATAGCCACCTTCTCCGAATCCTCCTTCTATTATTGGAGATTTCGGATTTTGTATGTTAATAAATATTGGGCCTCCTTTATAGAGATTATTTATGTTTCCGCCCACCGCATAAGCATAACCACTTTCTTCATTAATTACTATGTTGTGCGCCCTGCCTACTTCAACTAAACGTGTATCTGCCGTGAATGTTTCCGGGGGCTTAATGACGTCTCTCAATCGTGTTAAATCAAAAACCTGCATGCCGTGACTGTCTTCGCCTTTAACATTATCGGCCACTATAAACGCATGGTTTTTGTAAACTTTTACATCGCGCCACGGACTGTCAATTGTAGCCGTTGGGAGATGCCCTAAATAAATTGGGTTTTGCGTATCGGAAATATCAACAAAAACAGTATTTGTATTGGTTGCTACCAATGCGTATTCTTTGCCTGTCGTAGTATCTGTCCAGCCCCAAGAGTCATTTACAGCATCAGCTCCAAAAGTTTGTAGTGGTATTTGAAGCATTAAATCATAGTCGTTACACGGATAAATATCGGCAAAACCATTTTCACATTTCGCACTAGGGATAAAGTTTGTTTTTTCGGAATCCATCCGTTCATTCGTAGATTTATGACTACATGAATGTGTTGAAACAGCAGCAATACAAATGACAAATAGGATTCTTATTAGTTTTTCAGATAAAATCATAAGCAGCAATTTTTCTTTTCAAAAGCATAATTAAAACGCATTTTTCACAATGTATATTGCAACATCCAATTATGTCTCACAAATTTAGGGTATTAAAATTAAATATGGGATTTTGGGTCTTTAATAAAATAGCCTTCTTATTTTTGCGATATGATAGAAGATAAAAATGAACAGCGTACAAGTTTGAGCGATTTAGGCGAGTTTGGATTGATAGACCATTTAACAAAAAACTTTAAGATAACCCAGAAATCTACCATAAAAGGAATTGGGGATGATGCTGCGGTTTTGGATTTTGACAACAAAAAGATTGTTGTTACAACAGATTTACTGGTTGAAGGCGTGCATTTTGATTTGAGTTATATGCCTTTAAAGCATTTGGGCTATAAAGCCATAATTGTAAACTTATCTGATGTTTACGCTATGAATGCTAAAGCTACTCAAGTTACTATATCTATTGCGGTTTCTAATAGATTTCCTTTGGAAGCTTTAGAAGAACTTTATGCAGGAATTGAAACGGCTGCGTCTATTTATAAAGTTGATGTTGTTGGAGGGGATACTACCTCATCTAACACCGGATTATTAATTTCGGTTACTGCTATTGGTGAAGTTGAAGATGATAATGTAGTGTACCGAAGTGGCGCAAAACCGAATGATTTATTGGTTGTTTCAGGAGATTTGGGAGGCGCTTATATGGGACTTCAGGTTTTAGAACGCGAGAAAGAAGTGTTTAAGGTTAATCCGAATAATCAGCCCGATTTGGACGCATATACGTATATCATAGAGCGACAATTAAAACCAGAAGCTCGAAAAGATATCTTAGAATTATTGAAAGAGTTGGATGTGAAACCTACGTCAATGATTGATGTTAGTGATGGCTTATCATCTGAAATACTCCATTTGTGTAAAAATAGTAATGTTGGCTGCGATGTATATGAAAACAAAATTCCGCTTGACCCTCAGGTTATTTCAACTTGCGAGGAATTTAATGTGGACAGTACCACTATTGCTATAAATGGAGGCGAGGATTATGAGTTATTGTTTACGATACAACAAGAAGATTTTCCAAAAATAAAAGCGAACCCAAGTTTGTCCATAATTGGACATATGAAAGAAGCATCGGCAGGAACACATTTGGTAACTAGAGCAGAATCCAGAATTGAGCTTAAGGCACAAGGATGGAAAAATTTTAATGATTAACCAGCAGCCAATAAATTTTCAGTGTCTTGTTTGTTGTAGTTTTGTAAACGTAACCTTCTTTTCACGTGAATACGTTCTAATACATCATTGATTTCTTTGAATTTAGGTGTCAATTCTGTTAAATTACCCTTGCTGTTTGTAGTTAATTCTTTTTTGCAAGTACTACAGGTATATTCTTTAACGTGGTAAGTTACGTTTCGAGACACTTTATAATCGTGTCCAAAAACTGTGCAATGAATATTTCTCATTTTGTGTGCATATTAATTGTTTCTAGGAGAGAGGCCCTAAAGTATTAAAAACCAATAAGAAATGTTGATAAACGGTTAACAAATCGATGAAGCGAACGTTTTTTTCTTTAAACGTTGTGTTCTTGACTGGTGAATGCGTTCCAAGATGGCATTTATCTCTTTGAACTTTGGTGTTAATTCTACCAAATTACCATTTCCATTTGTAGTTAATTGCTTTTTACAATGAGAACAGGTGTATTCTTTTACATGGTATGTTACTTTTTTTGTAACGTGATAGCTGTGTCCAAAAAGGCTACAATAGACTTTTGGGATTAATGTAGGCTTAGTAATGTCGTTTTGCATAGGTTAAGTTTTTCGGTATTAAATACTAAGGGGGTGTAAATATAGAAAATAAATTCAATATTTTCGATATATGGTAAAATTATTCGATGAAATGCATAATTTTTTGTAGAAATTCTTCTTCATTTTCAATAAAGCTCATATGTCCGTCTGGAAATTCAACAACCTCCACTCCGGAGTTTTTAGTTTGAGCAATTAATTCGTCATAATTTAAAACAGGGTCCCTTTTTCCTATAATCATCATTTTTTTATAGGGGCTAAAATGCCATAGGATTTCTCGGTCTTCTCTTATCTTCATTCCTTCTAAAGCAGCAATAATACCTTGCAAGGGCATTTTTAAGGCTTCGTTTTTTAGTGCTTCAATCTCTTTTGAGAAGGTTATACGATTTTTAGGTCTAAAAAGATTAGCAATCGCCATTCTAATGAATGTTTTGTGGTTTTCTTTAATAGTTGCAATGGCACGATCTCTATTAATTTTACGTTCTTCGCTATCGGCTTTTGCTGTAGAATTTGCCAGACACAACCCTCTTATGGCATCAGGTTCTTTTTCAGCTAGTGCAAGTGCCACATAACCTCCCATGGAGTGTCCAACAAAGGTTGAACGCCTAATTTTTAAATGTTTCAATACCGCTTTAACGGCTTCTGCCATGAGTTCCATGGTATGCACATAGCCCAAACAACCCGTTTCCCCATGGCCTAACAAATCTATAGTAACCACCCGATTTTTTTCTGATAGTCTTGGTGTTATGTTTTTCCAAATAGAACTGTTCTCCAGGAATCCGTGTAATAGTACGATTGCTTTACCTTTACCGGTATCGGTATAAAAAACTGGAATGCCTTTATGTTCTAGAACCATTTTTGATTGCATAAGTTTTTCGAGACATGGTCTCGGAATTCCTTTGAAATTGTCATTCCCGTGAAAACGGGGATCTAAATTGAAGAATTTTTACCCTTTTTAACTATTAATAGCAACTCTTTAAAATGACTAATTCTATAACTTTTAAAATACTAGATTTAAAAAAATCTTCAATTATCTTATGCAAAGATAAAAAATCGCAGTAGGAATAAAACTAAGACTTCACTTTCTTAATAGCCGAAAACGCTTTATCTACAAATTCATCTTCAACAAGAATTGTAAATTCATTTGTTGTAGAAAGTACTTCATACAGTACCACGCCTTCCCAGGCTAAACGCTTAAAAAAATGGTAATATAAACCTGCTATTTTAGAGTTGTCTTGAGGTAAATTGATACTAATAGCAGAGAGATTTTCTTGTACAGCGATAAAAAATTCGTGTTGCAAATGATTGTTTACAAAATCATTCAAACTACTAGAAACTACGAGATTACTTTCATGGATGCCGCGTGTAAACGCATAAAATAATTTATCTTCCTTGTTAATACGCTCTAATATTTTTGCATGATTATCAATAAGTGTTTGTGAATTTTTTACGGTAAAGTCTGTAAGGTTAGAACGCACAGTAATATCTCCAAGGTTTTGGATAACGCGTCGCATTTTTATGGTATTGCCCAATGTTGGAGGCGGATTGTAGCGTCTTAAAGCCATCATAATCGCTCCAGGTTTCACGTCTTTTTTAAGCATTTTACTGATAGGTTCAGTCAGTTCTAGAGCCAATGCGCTAAAGTTAATAATGTTTCTAGAAAGCGCTTCTTCTAAATAAGGTTGCGTTATTAAAATGTCTTCCACGCAATTAGATACCGTCTTCATGTTAATTATTTAACAGTTTGTGTAAAAATAAATCATTTTTTTTAAAAATGCTTCCAATTTGGTTTTGTGTTCTACTTTTGCTCCTCAAATTCTGAAAAATAAGCTGATGAAAGTATTAAAGTTTGGAGGCACTTCTGTAGGTTCTGTTGAGAACATGACCAACGTAAAGAACATCATTAACGATGGAAAAAAGAAAATTGTAGTACTTTCTGCAATGTCTGGGACCACCAATATTTTGGTCGGAATTGCTAATGATATCAAAGCTAATGCGATTGATAAAGCATTGGAAGATATTAGTGCACTTCATGAGAAATATATTAATGTTATTGATGAGTTACTAATTGATAGTGAATTAAATGTTTCAACTAAAAACTATATCTCAGCACGATTTAACTTTTTGATTGAATGTGTTTATAAGCCTTTTTCTGCAATACTTGAAAACGAGATTTTAGCTCAAGGAGAACTGATGTCCACGTTTATGTTCAACTGCTTTTTACAGCAAGAAGGCATTAAGTCGTCATTATTGCCAGCATTGGATTTCATGAAAATTGATGCCATAAAGGAACCAGATTTTGAATACATAAAAGAGAAATTATCAAATGTTTTGCAAAACGTTCCAGAAGCCGACATATATATTACACAGGGTTTTATCTGTTTAAACACTAATGGCGAAGTTTCTAATTTACAACGTGGAGGAAGCGATTATACGGCTACAATAATTGGTGCTGCCATTAAGGCTGAAGAAGTACAAATTTGGACAGACATTGATGGGATGCATAATAATGACCCTAGGTTTGTTGAGGGCACAAAACCAATTTCGGATTTATCGTTTGATGAAGCCGCGGAGTTGGCTTACTTTGGAGCAAAGATATTACATCCACAAACGGTATTGCCTGTTCGTGAGGATGGGATTCCGGTACGACTTAAAAACACGATGGATCCAGCTGCTAAAGGCACATCAATTACCAGTAATCATGTTGAAAATGGCATTAAAGCCATCGCAGCGAAAGATAATATTACCGCTATCAAAATTAAATCTGGTAGAATGTTACAAGCGCATGGTTTCTTGAAAAAAGTATTTGAAATTTTTGAGACTTATGAAACTTCAATAGATATGATAACCACTTCTGAAGTTGCGGTGTCCTTAACTATTGATGATGATAGAAATTTGGAAAAAATAGTTCACGAATTAGAGGCGTTTGCTAAAATAGAAGTAGATAAGAATCAAAGTATTGTGTGTTTGGTGGGTCATTCAATCGTGAATCACGAAAAGTCGTACAAACTATTTAAAATTTTAAAGGACGTAAAAATAAGAATGATATCTTATGGTGGAAGTAAGAATAATATTTCTATATTGGTCGATTCTAAAGACAAGATTAATACGCTACAAAAGCTAAATAATTATTTATTTGAATTAGTCACTCTATAGATTACATTTTTTAGTGTTTTGGTTAAAGGGATGTTTTTAACGTCCCTTTTTTTATGCATTCATAAGCGTTTCGATTTCCTCTACTTCAATTGGAATATTTTTCATCAAGTTGATGGGCTTGCCTGTTTTCTGGATAACTACATCATCTTCAATACGAATTCCAAAGCCTTCACCAGGGATGTAAATTCCGGGTTCTACGGTAAATACCATATTCGCCTGTATGGGTTCGGTTAAAATTCCGTAATCATGTGTGTCTAATCCCATATGATGACTTGTGCCGTGCATAAAATATTTCTTGTACGCTGGCCAATCGGGGTTTTCGTTTTTTACGTCAGCTTTATCTAGTAATCCAAGATGTATCAATTCTGAGGTCATAATTTTGCCAACTTCAATATGATAATCTGCCCAAAGCGTTCCGGGAGTTAATAGTTTGGTAGCTTCATTTTTCACTTTTAAAACAGCATTATACACCTCTTGCTGTCTTTTAGAAAAACGCCCGGAAACAGGAATGGTTCTCGTCATATCACTTGAATAATTCGCATATTCCGCACCAACATCCATCAATATTAAATCGCCCGATTTACATGCTTGATTGTTTTCTATATAGTGCAACACATTTGCGTTATTTCCTGATGCTATTATTGGGGTATATGCAAATCCTTTAGAGCGGTTTCTAATGAATTCATGAATATATTCAGCTTCAATTTCATATTCCATCACACCGGGTTTTACAAAATTTAAAACACGTTTAAATCCTTTTTCAGTAATGTTGCAAGCTTGTTGAATTAAATTAATCTCAATTTCTTCCTTTACAGAACGAAGGCGTTGTAAAATAGGGTTGCTTTTTGCAACCGCATGAGCAGGATATTTGTCTTTCAGCCATTTTGTAAATCTATCTTCACGGGTTTCAGTTTCAACATTTGCACGATAATGCTCGTTGGTATTAATGTATATGGTGTCGCATTGCGTCATTATTTCAAACAAAACTTTATCCAAATCTTGCAACCAATACACGGTTTTTATACCGCTGGTTTCAAGGGCTTTTTCCTTGGTTAGTTTTTCGCCTTCCCAAACCGCTATATGCTCATTGGTTTCTTTTAGAAAGAGTATTTCTCGATGTTTTTCTTTTGGGCAGTCTGGAAATAGAACTAAAATACTTTCTTCTTGATCTACGCCACTTAAATAAAATATATCCCGATGCTGTTCAAAAGGCATGGTGCTATCTGCACTTATTGGGTAGATGTCGTTTGAATTAAAAACAGCCAAACTCTTCGGTTTCATTTTAGAAGCAAACTTTCTCCTATTAGCAATAAAAAGCTGATTATTTAAGGGATGATATTTCATGTGTCTATTTTTAGTGTTCTTTAGCGGCCTCATGTAACTTCTCTGTAATCATGTTCTTAAGTACTGGGAAATGACCCTGGAAGTTTCATGTTATGTTGAAGTTGAATTTACGACAGATGTAAAAGTATAAATAAAAAAGAAGATTTTAAATTCTTATATTTGATTTACCCCTCGCTATTTTATTAATATAAAACCATCCAAAATGAGAAATTCTACTCGCGTAAGTTTACTGTTTGTGGCACTTATATGCCTTATTGCCAATATGAAACTTCAAGGCCAAATGTTATTGAATGAAGTGCCTCTTAAAAAGCAAATTGAAAAGTCTAGCCTAATTATAGAGGGGAAAGTTGTCTCAAAAAAATCTACTTGGGACACTAATAAAAAAATGATCTATACCATCAATACTATAGAAGTGTATAAAGTTTTTAAAGGCCAACCTAGAGCTACTATAGACGTGATTACCTCTGGAGGTATTGTAGGCCTAGAGGCTATAATGAAACATCCAAATTTAGAACTTAGAAAAGATGATGTGGGTGTTTTTATGCTATCTGGCAGTACCGCAGTATTGCCCGAAGTTGGTAAAACAAGTACAATGCAGTTTAAAACCATTGGTACTTCTCAAGGCTATTATAAATATAATTTAAGGAAAAACTTAGCTGCAAATTCATTTAATAAAAGAAGTGGTATTTCCAATAATTTCTACAATGAAATTGTGAAATATACCAAAAGAAATTACCAAGTAGTTAAAGGTTTTGATGTTGAAAATAAAATAGCAAAGGGAGTTTCAAGTAAGGGTCTTTTAGTTCCAGGCCCCATTACTTTGAGTGATAATGTGGTTACTGCAGGAACAAAATTTGAATTAACAATAACAGGTACGGATTTTGGAGGCACACAAGGGAAGGTTTGGTTTAGTGATGCAAATGACGGAGGAAGTACATTTATTAGCGCATTGGATTCTCAAGTTAAAAGTTGGTCTTCTACCGAGATTGTAGTTGAAGTGCCATCACGGGCAGGGACAGGCCCAATTTATATTGAAGATAGTGTTGGAGGGCAATCTCCAGAATCTTCAACGCTAACAGTTTCATATGCAGAGATTAATGCTGAATTTGATATTGATGATGCTTCAGGGTCAGGTGGCGTTAATGGTCCAGAACCTATAAGAGCTTATCAAATACAACACATTAGCAGTAATGTAGATATGGGTGTCAACAAAGGTTATGAATGGGAAATGTATCAAGATTTTTTTGATGGCACAGATGTTTCTGGTGCTAAAGCTGCATTTGAGCGTGCCTTCAATCAATGGGTTTGTGAAACCGGGATTTATTGGGCAATTAGTGATACACCGTCGATGGTTGATGTAGCCGATTTTGAGAACAGATCAGTACCATCTCCAGGTACCCCAGATCCGCCGGTCAACATTATTAGATTTGATAATGATGATGCTATTCCAGATAATGGTGATGATGAGTTAGATTCAGATACTTTAGGTGAATGCACGTATTATTCAAAAGGATGTTTTGTAGGAGGTGAACTTTTTTGGTATGTGGCAGAATTGGATATCGTTTTTAATGATGATTATTCTTGGTACACTGGAACAGGGATACCTTCAACAAGTGAATATGATTTAGAAACTATTGCGCTTCATGAATTGGGGCATGGGCATTTATTAGGGCACGTTATTGACCTGAATAATAATGCAATAGATCCAGGTACTAATAGAATTATAAATAATGTTGAGGATGTAATGCATTATGCAACTTCAAATGGAGAAGCACAACGTGTTTTAACCGCAAATAACAGCACTTGTGGAAATGGAATTCAAACCAGAAGTAAGGCTTCTGCGACTTGTGGTCAGCCTTTGATGGCAGATAGACCTTGTCCTTTAAGTTCGGAAGAAGAAACTTTAAACAAAGGCGTTAGTATGTATCCCAATCCGGCGAGAAGTAAATTTCAAATTAAAAATGAATCCTCTATTGCTATTGAAAAGGCGATTATCTATGATATCAGCGGCAGGCTAATATCTAGCCACAATTTTTCAAATACATCAAGAACACATACTATTGGAATAGAAGGGATTTCCAAAGGTCTTTATTTTGTTAACATTCACTCAGAGGATGCTTTTATCACTAAAAAGCTTATTCTAGAATAGCTTAAAAAAAAAATTCTAAAGGAGGTATTGATGAACATTTATTAATACCTATTTTCTAAAACGTGGCTAAAAATCGCCCATATTTCACCTATTTTCTTATGCGTGGCGATGCTATATCTTTCAAAAATAATCTTATCTAAATTTCGATTAAAAACAAAAGTCAGGACGAGTTCTAAACTAAAACAGACTTTTGTAAGTGTATGATTTTCAGGGTGTAATAAAAGTAATTCAGTAATTTACCTCTTGACGATTTTAACATATTTCAACAGTCTAAAAGTGAAATTTTCCCGTAAATTTAGTGAATCACCGTAATCCCTCGTTAATTCGTTAATGTGGTGAATTAAACCATATAAAAATTGAGGGATGAAAAAACATGCACTAATTAGTTTGATATTTTTTTTAGCATTATCTAAATCAATATCTGCACAGCAAATGCTTAAAAAAGTATCCTTAAGCAAACAAATTGAAAAATCAACTTTAGTATTAGAAGGAAAAGTACTTTCAAAAAAATCTTTTTGGGACAAAAACCACGAAAAAATATATACTATCAATACCGTAGAAGTATATAAGGTGTTTAAGGGAGACACATTACCAATAATTGAAATTATAACACTTGGCGGTGTTTTAGGTATGGATGCTCAAATTGTTCATCCAAGTTTAAAACTAAATATAGATGATATAGGCCTATTTACTTTATACAATACCCATGTAGAATTAGAATCTAAAATGGAGACTAATAAAATGAGGTTTAAACCCTATGGATCATTGCAGGGGTTTTATAAATATGATCTTGATAGTAATACTGCGGCAAATCGATTTACTTCTAAAAAAGGAATTACAAATTCTTTTTACAATGAAATAATGAGCTACACCAAGACGGATTATATTCAACTCACCAATTTTGACGTTCAAAACAAGACTTCAATATCAAGTAAAACAAGCAATTTATTTCCAGTAACCATTACAAATTTTTCTCCTACAACTTCAACTGCTGGCACAGCATCGGTTTTAACCATTACTGGCTCTAATTTTGGCACTACAAAAGGCAAGGTTGGTTTTAGCAATGCCGATAAAGGAGGTTCGGGATATGTAAATGCGTTAGACAGTCAAGTATTAACTTGGACAAACACTAGGATTACGGTTGAAATTCCTTCTGAGGCCGGAACAGGAAGAATAAAAGTAACTCATAATGATGGCAGTTTTTTAACTTCTAGCAGCACGTTGTTTATTAAACATGCCCAAGTCAATATCGTTTCGGATCAATTGAATCCAGGGGTTAATGTGGCATATAAAACCCAACTGGTTGATGATAATGGAAGCGGAGGTTATACTTGGCATATGTCATCGGTTTTTTCTGAACAATCGGGAGCAAAAGAAGCCCTTAAAAGAGCATTAACAACTTGGAGCTGTAAGACTCAGATTAATTGGATTTTAAATGAATCAAACATTATAACAAGTCCTGGTGCGCAACATAAAGCAAATTCAGATGATATTAATGTATTATCCTTTGATAATAGCACAAGTACCAATCCGGATGATGATTTGCCCGATACCGTTCTTAGTTTAAGAACTTTATACTATTCGGCATGTACGGTAATAAAAAATAGCGCTCCTAGTTTGGACTGGTATGTAATTGAATTTGACATCATGTTTGATGACGAAACCAATTGGAACTTTAATTCACAAAAGCCAAGTAGTACCGAGTTTGATTTTGAAAGTGCCGCGCTTCATGAATTAGGCCATTGCAGGCAAATGGATCATATTATTGATACAGATAACATAATGCATTTTGCTATTGCTGAAGGAGAATCATTAAGATCTTTAAGTGCTGATAATATTGAAGGCGCAAACATGATACAAAAAAATAGCACCGATAAGCCAGTATGTGGTAAGCCTTTAATGACTAATTTTTCTGGTAGTTGTGCTTTAGGTATTGAAGAAGATATATTGAATAAAGGTATCAGAATCTACCCTAACCCAACTAAAGGTAATTTATTTATTAGTAACGATGGCTTGGTCAATTTAGAAAAAATAGTTATTTATGATGTTAGTGGCAGACTTATTTCACAACAAGATATTTCGAATACATCCCGGTTAAGAACGGTTCGGCTTAACGGCCTTTCAAAAGGGGTTTATCTTGTAAACATTCATTCTGACAAGACATTTATCACTAAAAAAATAATTAAGGATTAGTAGTTTGTTATTTTGTTGTTTTATTTCAGGTATTCGTGGTTTTTGAACAAAACCCATACTTTAGGAAAACGCCTCAAATACACTAATTTTTAGTTTTAGTAGTGCGTCCAATAGTGGTAAAAATGGCTCTGACACCATTTCTTGTTTAAAATTACTTTAAAGGAAAAGGGCTTTTTATTACGGTTATTTTAAATGAGAGGTGGTATCAAGTAAAAGGATGGTTTATCCTTTACGACACTTCTTTAAATTCATTCTAAATAGTAAAAACATGACATTTGTTATTTGTCTAAGAGTACATCCGTACTTACCTTTGTTATTCTTATAAACTAACATCATAACAATGGGCGGATTTTTTAAATCTTCGATTGGAAGAAAAGTAGCTATGGCGCTTTCTGCATTCTTCCTCATGTTTTTCCTAATAATTCATTTAGCGGTAAATATCACATCTCTTTTTAGTGAAACTTTATTTAACGATTTATCCCATTTTATGGGAACTAATCCTCTAATACAATTTGCTTTACAACCTGTTTTAATTTTCGGTGTTGTATTTCATTTTGTAATGGGATTTGTATTAGAGCTGAAAAACAAAAAAGCAAACGGCATAAGTTATGCCAAAAACAATGGCGCTGCAAATTCCAGTTGGATGAGTAGAAATATGATATATAGCGGACTCGTTATATTAGCATTTATTGTTTTGCACTTTATAGATTTTTGGATTCCAGAACTGAACACTAAATATGTTCTTGGAGACATGTCTGGATTACACGACGGTGAATTTAGATATTTCCATGAATTGGTAGAAAAGTTTCATAACCCGCTAAGAGTAGCTGCTTATGTAGTTGCTTTTGTTCTATTGGCATTACACTTATTGCACGGATTTACATCTGCATTCCAATCGTTGGGAATAACAGCAAGTAGAAAGAAATTCCTTAAAAACTTTGGTTTAGCATATTCGATTATAATTCCGTTAGGATTTATAATAATAGCACTTTTTCACCATTTAACTCATAACCATTAATCTTAAATAAACATGGCTTTAGATTCAAAAGTACCAAAAGGTCCAATTAAAGATAAATGGACAACTTATAAAGACAAAATAAACCTTGTAAATCCAGCAAATAAACGCCATATCGACATTATTGTAGTAGGAACAGGTTTAGCTGGAGGTTCTGCTGCAGCAACGTTAGCAGAACTAGGCTATAATGTAAAAGCATTTGCTTACCAAGATTCTCCGCGCAGAGCGCATTCAATTGCAGCTCAAGGAGGTATTAATGCGGCAAAAAATTATATGGGAGATGGCGATTCTATTTATCGTCTTTTTTACGATACTGTAAAAGGAGGCGATTATCGTTCTCGTGAAGCAAATGTGTATCGTTTAGCTGAAGTTTCTGGAAATATTATCGACCAATGTGTGGCTCAAGGTGTTCCTTTTGCTCGTGATTATGGTGGTTTATTAGACAACCGTTCTTTTGGTGGTGTATTAGTGTCCAGAACATTCTACGCTAAAGGACAAACAGGACAGCAGTTATTATTAGGATGTTATTCCGCAATGAACCGTCAAATAGCGCGTGGTAAAATAGAAATGTTCAATCGTCACGAAATGTTAGATGTTGTAAAAGTTGATGGTAAAGCAAGAGGTATTATTGCACGTGATTTAATAACAGGTGAAATAGAACGTCATTCGGCTCATGCTGTTGTTATTGCAACTGGAGGATACGGAAATGTTTATTTCTTGTCAACAAATGCAATGGGTTCTAACGCAACCGCAGCTTGGAAAATTCATAAAAAAGGAGCGTATTTCGCAAACCCTTGTTTTACGCAAATTCACCCAACGTGTATTCCGCGTTCTGGAGATTACCAATCTAAATTAACGTTGATGTCAGAATCATTACGTAATGATGGTAGAATATGGGTGCCTGCAAAATTAGAAGATGCCAAAGCAATACAAGAAGGTAAATTAAAACCAACGCAAATAGCTGAAGAAGATAGAGATTACTATTTAGAGCGCCGTTATCCTGCATTTGGTAACTTAGTGCCTCGTGATGTAGCTTCAAGAGCTGCAAAAGAGCGTTGCGATGCTGGTTATGGTGTAAATGCTACAGGTGAAGCTGTATATTTAGATTTTGCCGCTGCTTTTGAACGTTATGGAAAAGAACAGGCAAAAATACACGGAATTAAAAACGCTTCTAAAGAAGAGATTATAAAATTAGGTCAAGGCATTATTGAAGAAAAATATGGAAATTTATTTCAGATGTATGAAAAAATCATTGCTGAAAATCCGTATGAAACTCCAATGATGATATATCCGGCTACTCATTATACAATGGGTGGCGTTTGGGTTGATTACAACTTGATGACAACCGTAGATGGGTTATATTGTATTGGAGAAGCTAATTTCTCTGACCATGGCGCAAATAGACTTGGAGCTTCTGCGTTAATGCAAGGGTTGGCCGATGGTTATTTTGTATTGCCATATACAATCGGTGATTACTTATCAGATGATATCCGTACTGGAAAAATTCCAACAGATACCAAAGAGTTTGATGAAGTTGAAAAAGAAGTAAAAGATAGAATCGACTTCTTTATCAATAATAAAGGAACAAAATCCGTAGATCATTTCCATAAACGTTTAGGTAAAGTAATGTGGGATAAAGTAGGAATGTCGCGCAACGAAAAAGATTTAAAAGCAGCTATGGCTGAAATTAAAGCGATTCGTGAAGAATTCTGGAAGGACGTAAAAGTCCCTGGAAATGCAAATGAAATGAATGTCGAACTAGAAAAAGCTGGTCGCGTAGCAGACTTTTTAGAATTAGGAGAGTTATTTGCCAAAGATGCGTTAGTAAGAAACGAATCTTGTGGCGGACATTTCCGTGAAGAATCTGTAGAATTGGATGGCGAGCAAAAAGGAGAGGCAAAACGTAACGATAAAGATTTTGCTTTTGTTTCCGCTTGGGAATATAAAGGAGAACCAGCTGATGCTGTGCTCCATAAAGAAGAATTGGAATTTAAGGATATCGAATTAAAACAACGTTCATACAAATAGAATAGAGAAAAAAGATAATAGAATAAAGAGGAAAGACTAATTCTAATTTTGCATTGAAAGAAAAATTAATCATAAAAAACTTTGGTCCTATTAAATCTGTTGATTTAGATTTAGGAAAAATAAACGTACTTATTGGTGAGCAAGCTACAGGAAAAAGTACTGTTGCCAAGGTTTTGAGTGTATGTAGATATTTTTCATACATTGTTAATTATTCTGTGGATAATGATAAACAAAAAACGTTTAATAACAATAATGAATTTCTTAAAGGTTTAATTGATTGGGGAATTGATGATTATTTACAAGATGATTCTTATATTTTTTACGAAAATAAGTTATACAAATTTGAATTTAGAAATAAGTTAATTACTGAATTTGAAAGTGTTTCTGGAATAGATGATTATAAGAAACAGTACTATCAAACAGAAACTAGAATAATTTCAAGAACACAAGAATTTACAGAGTTATTAATTCAACTTCAGAATTTAAAAAATGATGAGATTTCTAATGAGGAAAAAACATTTGAGTTCGGTTTATTTGAATGGAGTCCAAATGAAAATTTTTTCAGGCTTAATGTAAAAAAAGTAATGAATAACCCTCTATTTATTCCTGTGGAAAGAGGCTTTCAATCATTATCTGTGGGTAAAGATTCATTACTGTCAGATGCAATATTAGACGAATTAGCGAAAATTAATAAAATAGTTAGAGGCTATAATATTGATGTAGATATAAAACCTCTCAATATTATTTTAAGAAATGAAAATGGACTGAGCAAAATAAAGAGATCAGGCGAAAAAGATTTCCATTATTTACACAAAGGGGCAAGTGGTTTTCAATCAACTATCCCAATTTACCTGGCTGTCAAATTTAACAACGATTTAAAAATCAATAGAGGAAGAACTATAATTGTTGAAGAACCTGAACTTAACTTATATCCAAAAACTCAAAAAAAATTAGTCGAGTTTTTTACAGAATCTATATATCAATTTAACAACCAGTTTCTTCTGCCTACGCATAGCCCATATATTTTAACAACATTAAGTAATTTAATTTACGCACATAAAATAGGTACGGCCGAACATGGGAAGTATGAAAAACAAGTAGATAAAATTATTTCTAAAAAATCATGGATTGATGTAAATGATATTTCTGTTTATTATTTAAAGGATGGTCATGCTAGCAATATGGTAAATATTGAAGATTGTATTATTAATTTGGATGATTTAGATAGTGTTTCAGAAGTTATAAATAAAGAATTTGATGAATTGTTAGAGATTGAAATAGCAATCGAAAAAGAAATTAAAGAATGATTTGCACCAAAATTGAAGATTGCAAACAAAAATTAAACAATCCTAAAAAAACTTTAGTTGATAAAAAGGGAGGAAAGAGTAAATATTTAATAGCTAATAAATCACAATTTGAGTATTCAATAATAGATTTTGAAAATTGTGTTTATGAAGATAAACAAAATGATACTAAATGTGATTATGGTATGGAAACCGAAGACTCAATTTATTATATAGAATTAAAAGGTTCTGATGTTATAAGGGGTATAAAGCAAATATTAACAACTTTTAATGAAACTGAAAAATGTTTTGGTGTTAAAGCTAAAAAAGGAAGACTAATTGTTACAAGATTTTCAAAACCTAAAATTGCTAAACAGACTAAAGAATATAAAGATTTAATTAAAAAAATAGGAAGTGTAGAAGGTTTTGTTATCAAACAAAATGAATACACAGAGATAATTTGAAAACAACTAAATTATGAATCTTACATTAAAAATTTGGAGACAAAAAGACTCAAATGCAAAGGGTCAAATGGTCGATTATAAAGTAACTGATATTTCGGAGCATATGTCTTTTTTAGAAATGTTGGATGTTTTGAACGAGCAATTGGTCAACTCTGGTGAAGAGCCTGTAGCGTTTGACCACGATTGTCGAGAAGGTATTTGTGGTATGTGTTCTTTATACATAAATGGTGAAGCACATGGGCCAGATAGAGGTATTACAACATGTCAGTTACACATGCGCATGTTTAACGATGGAGATACCATTACAATTGAACCATTTAGAGCTGCGGCATTTCCTGTAATAAAGGATTTGATTGTTGATAGAATGGCGTTTGAACGTATTCAGCATGCAGGGGGTTACATATCTGTAAATACTTCAGGAAACACTCAAGATGCTAATGCACTTCCTATTTCGAAACATGCAGCAGATGAAGCTATGGATGCAGCAACTTGTATTGGCTGTGGAGCTTGTGTGGCAACTTGTAAAAACTCTTCTGCAATGTTATTTGTTGGTGCAAAAGTATCACAATATGCATTATTGCCCCAAGGACAAGTAGAAGCTGCAGACCGTGTTAAAAACATGGTTGCGCAAATGGATTTAGAAGGTTTTGGTAACTGTACCAATACAGGAGCATGTGAAGTAGAATGTCCAAAAGGTATTTCTCTAGATAATATTGCCCGAATGAATAGGGAGTTAATAAAGGCTGCTATTAAGTAGCGTTCTTATTTTTAGATAATATATTACCCATATCAATGCGTTGGTATGGGTTTTTTAGTTATAAAAATTACGTAAAAAGGTATATTTTCATCAAAAGTACTAGTGTATAACTTATTAAAGCTATGCGTTTTATCGATAAAATAAGTAATATGTCGTTATAATTTTGTTTATTTGTAAGAAGTAGTTCCTGTACTTATTACTAATAAAATGAAAAAGCTCCTTATCCTCCTAGTTTTAAATTCCTGTTTGGCGGTGTTCTCCCAGAAGAACCTAGACCTAAAAGGTATGGTTGTAGATAATAATCAGCAACCAATTCAATATGCATCTGTTAGTGTTCCTAAATTATATCTAGTAACTTCAACTACTGAGGAAGGTAAATTTTCCTTATCACTCGCGGATATTAATTTCGACTTAAAAGATATTATAGAAATTTCTAGTTTCGGGCATCCAACACGAAAGCTTACAATTCAAGATTACCTAGATTTAAATGACAAGGCCATTGTTATTGGAGGTGATATTCCACAAAAAAACAAGGTTAATACCATTAAGAAGATTAACAGGTCTAAAGTAGCCAAGACCGAAGTCGTAAAGCATCATATCGAAACGAGTGAAAAGTCGGCAAAAGATTATGTAGAGATGGCTTATGCAAGTATTGTAAAAAACACAATCAATACGCCTCATGAATTAAGTATGCTTTACCGTCGTTTTTCTGTGGAAAATAATAAGGCAAGGTTCTTAGTGGAACATTGTATGAGTGTCTTGGATAAAGGCCCTTTAAATGGAAACTACAAGGGTTCTAAAATCCAATCAGGACGAAAATCCCAAGACCATAGACTCATCAAGAAAAAAATGATTGGGCATCCAGTAAATCAAGTTGCCAAAAAAGACCCACTTAGAGAAGGTGTGAATTTTGACGATTACGATTGGAGATTTAAAGGCAATTCATCTTATGACGGGGAGGATATTGTAATCGTTGAAGGATGGCAAAAAGATAGTAATAGTAAGTATATTAGATATTACATTGGCACAAAAACCTTTGGAGTTTACAAAATAGAAAAGGCGCATTTAAACTCGGTTTTTATTTATAGAAAAGATGAAAACGGTAAATTGCACCTAAGTTACCATAACAGAACAAGAACTTCTAAAGCAGAATTATCCCCTGAACAAAAAAGAATATTAAAAACCAATAAATACTATGTAACAGAATCCTATAAGCATGAGGTTTTTGTTCTAGGCGTAAAGAAGTTGATTCCTAAGAAATACGACCGTTCTATTTATAAGTTTCATAAAGAGGATATAGGCGACATTGACATAACATATACACCATCTTTTTGGCGAAAATTAAATTTACCGCCAAGCACAGCATTTTATAAAGAAAGTGTAAAGGAGCTGGAAAAAATCTCTGGTGCGTCAATTCAAAAACAATTCAGAAGAGTTAATTAAATAGGGTATTAAAAATAAGCCTTCAACTGCACAGTTCCAGTATGTATCGTGTTACTGGTTTCCGTTTTTCTGCCAAAATAGCTGAGGTTTAAATCGAGGAATTTAGTGAGTTTTTTTTGTGCCAGTAAAGTCCAAGTAAAGTTTTTACCCGGTTGCAAACCTTCCAGCATTTGGTAGGCAACTGGCGTGTTTGGGTTGCCATTAAAGTTGTTTGAAAATTAATTGATTACAGCATGTTTTATGATTTTTCTACTTTCAGAACAAAAAAGTATATGTTCAGAACATTTTACTCAAATAAACAGTTGCCCTAAACTTATTACTTTTTAACTTAGTGAGCAATAACTTAAATAGTATGGACAAGGTTAAAATTTTAGTTGTTGAAGATGAAATTATAATTGCTGATAATATCTGTGATTCATTAAATGACTTAGGTTATGAAGCACTAGAACCAGCTATTAATTATACCGAAGCTATTGATGTAATAGAAAATAATTATCCAGATATTGCTATTTTAGATATTCAGCTATCTGGTAAAAAGACTGGTATAGATTTAGCAAAAAAAATAAATAGAGATTATAAATTTCCTTTTATATTTTTAACATCAAATTCAGACCTAGCTACGATAAACGAAGCAAAAAAAGTATTGCCCAATGCGTTTTTGGTAAAACCGTTTTCAAAAGAAGAACTCTTCTCTTCTATAGAAGTGGCTCTTTACAATTTTTCAAAAAAAACGGGAGGGGTTGATAATTTAGAAGTCATCATTAAAGATGCTTTATTTGTTAAAGATAAGGGATGCTTTACTAAAATTTTATTTGATGATATATTATATGTACAGAGCGCCCATGTTTATGCCGAAATTGTTTTAAAGGATAAAAGCACACACGTTGTTCGTGTTAGTTTAAACGATATTATAAATAAACTAAGTGCAAATTTTGTACGTGTACACCGTGGGTTTATTGTTAATACACGCTATCTACAAAAAATAAACCCTACTTCGCTTCATATAAACGACACCGAAATACCAATTGGTAAAACCTATCGGGAGGCTATCTTAAATCTCATTAATTTACTTTAAAGGGTACTAGTATTTAATTTACAACATATATAAGTTCTTTCAGAACAATATAGCTTCGTTTAGAACTTTATCGTTGTTTTTTGCATTTCATCGATGTATGTTTGCTTTTTAGAATTTAAAATCCAAACAAATTTATTATGAAACGAATCTACATTTTAACCTCAATTTTGTTTTTACTGAGTATGACAGTAACAGCACAAACTTTTCCAGACACCTTCGAATTTAGAGGTATACATCAAAATTCTGGTGCAGTTATGGCGCCACTTACTGCTCCAGGACCTAATCCAGCGGGTTTAGATACTGCAGTTTTGCCAACCGCTACTGGACGGTTAAGTGCTCCAGTATTAGTAGACCTCGATGGTGATAGCGACTTAGACATGGTTTCTGGAGCACAAGATGCAGCTGGAAAATTGTATTATTATGAGAATATAGGAACTCCTACTGCTCCAAATTGGGTGCAAACAGCTTTACCAACGTTAGATGCTGTTGCAATAGCTCCAGGAGGTAATAATGAAACTAAACCAGCTTTTGTAGATATTGATAATGATAATGATTTTGATTTATTTTTGATGACTAAAAATGATGAAAATTCAAACAATTTTAATGATATTCACTTTTACGAAAATACAGGTACAGTGACCGTTCCAAATTTTGTAGCTTCAACACTACCTGGTATTCTTAATCAAAACATTTCAAACTTTCCAAGTATAACATTTGTTGATTTAGATGATGATGATGACTACGATATTGTAGGTATGGGGAGCGATTCTTTATCTTACATGAGAAACATAGGAACCAAGGCACTGGCATCGTTTGAGCGAAAATATCATTTAGAAAATCCTTGGGACATGAATACAGGAACTGGAATTCTTGATCGTAATTGGCCACATGGCGATAATTTAGTAACTATTCCAAATTTTCAAGATGTAGATAACGATGGTGATTTTGATTTAATTATGGGAACAGATACAGGTGTCGTGCACTGGGTTGAAAATATTGGTACAGCTGCAGCACCAGATTATGGCTCTTATACCTACCAAAATTTAGGCGGCGATTTAGCAACTTTTGACTTTGGCCAATTTGCTAATATATCTTTTGGAGATGTTAATAGTGATGGTATTTTAGATGCAATTTTAGGTTCTTTCAATCCAGGACATTTTGCATGGTTTGAAGGTGTGAGCACAACTCCAGCTAGAGACATTTTAGCCTTAATTGGTATAGACGAAGAAGATGTCGCAGCCACTTCTACCAATGCCACAGCTACAGAACTAAACGACTTAGCAACGGTTTCAGGTGCTATAGAAGCCAACGAAGGGGCTTACCAAGCCTATATTGATGGCAATAACGGTAATTTTAGCTCGCCTGCAACAGAAGCAGAAGTACAGACAATGGTTACTGCGGTAAATGCATCACAAATGGTGTTACTAGAAATAGGGCAAGATGCAGACAATGGCAGTTCAGATGTTACTAGTATTGAGCTAGAAGCTATTATACCAGCAATTACGGGAATTGTAATGGAGGACGAAAGTTTGTACCAAGATTATATCGCTAATAATCCTAATGCATTTTCTGCTCCTGCAACAGCAGCAGAAGTGCAAGCTATGGTTAATGCTGTAAACAACACCCTAGGGGTTAACAAACATACATTAGCAGCAGATGTGAAATTATACCCAAACCCAACATCAACCATCGTTACCATATCACATAATATTAAACATGTTTCTGTTTTTGATGTTACTGGGAAAAAGGTTTTTGAAACTGCTAAAAACAGTTTTAATGTAAGCAAATTAAAGACTGGAATTTACCTAATAGAAATTACATTAGATTCAGGTAATAAGGTAGTTAAAAGATTAATTAGGGATTAATTGATAGTTTGCAATGAATATGCCTCTTAATTAATTTTAAGGGGCTTTTTTTATTAAAACATAAAAATTACAATAAATAAAGGATTAATAAAAGAACAGTATTTTTGAATCGACAAAAAAGCCTTTTATAATATCAAACATCTTATCGCAATATAATATTGAAAACAATGAAAATACATCAGACAAAACTCAAAATGCGTCATTTGTACTTAATCGGTTTTATCTGTATCATTTTTAGCAGTAGTTGTAAAGACAGCTCTGACAAAAAAGAAACAGCACAAATAAACGAGATAAAAGCGTTTAATCTGCTATCCAAAGAGCAATCAGGAATTGATTTCAAAAACACCATAGTCGAAGAAACGCAAGACATGAACTGTTTTAACTTCTTCAATATCTATAATGGTGGTGGTGTTGCTATTGGCGATATTAACAATGATGGTTTGTCCGATATATTCTTTACCGGAAACCAAGTCGATAATGCATTGTATTTAAATGAAGGCGATTTAAAATTTAAAGACATCACAAAAAAAGCAAAAGTTTCTGGCGCTAAAAGCTGGACAACTGGAGTAACGATGGTAGATATAAACGCTGACGGATGGTTAGATATATACGTTTCCATGTCTGGAAGCGAAAAAAGCAGTCCCAGTGAGCGCAAAAATTTGTTATATATCAATAATAAGGACTTAACCTTTACTGAATCTGCTAAAACCTACGGTATTGATGATTCGGCACACACAAATCATGCTGCTTTTTTCGACTATGATAATGATGGCGATTTAGATTTATATACCCTAAACCATCCGCTAGGATTTGGAGATTATATTACCACGCGATTAGAAAAGGCTAAAAACCCTAAAGATTTCGAAACCGATAAGTTATTCCAAAATAACGGTAATAATACGTTTACAGAAGTAACTAATGAAGCTGGTATTAGAAATTACGCTTTCGGATTAAGTGTTTCCGTTGCTGACTATAACAATGATGGTTGGACAGATATCTATGTAGCCAACGATTATTCCGAACCAGACAATTTATATATAAACAACAAGGATGGCACGTTTACGGATAACGTCCATACGTCAATGAAACATATTTCTCAATTCTCAATGGGTAGTGATGCTGGCGATATTAATAATGATGGCTTAAATGATTTGATTGTTGTAGATATGATGGCAGAAGACAATAGACGTAAAAAGACGAACATGCAAGGCATGAACATTCAAGCATTTTATACCAATTATCAACTGGGAAGACATTTACAATACATGCAGAATATGCTTCAACTCAATAGAGGACAAGGAAAATTTAGTGAAATAGCAGAACTCTCAGGCATATCTAATACCGATTGGTCTTGGTCGCCATTATTTTGCGATTTGGATAATGATGGTTGGAAAGATGTATATATAACCAATGGTATAAAACGTGATTTGAGAAATAATGATTTCACAAAAGAACTCAGTAAATATACTAGAGATTACATACAGGAAAACCATAAAACCTTAGCGGAAAAAATACCTTCTGAACCTGTGGATAATTATGTTTACAAGAACATGGGAGATTTAAACTTTAAAAAGCGTAATGCTAAATGGAAGTTTAAATACAAAGGTTACACCAATGGTGCTGCATATGGCGACTTGGATAATGATGGCGATTTAGATTTGGTTATTAACAACCTAGAAGATACTTCAATGGTATTTGAAAATAAGGTAGCTACAGCCAACTACATAAAAGTAAAATTAACAGGAGCAGGTAAAAATACAAATGCCATTGGCGCAAAGGTGACCATTAAAACTAAAAAAGGGATTCAATTTTCCGAAATGCAACCTACACGCGGTTTCTTATCGTCTTCTGAACCTGTATTACATTTTGGATTAGGTGAAGTTAGAGAAATTGATGAAATAAATGTCGCATGGATAAACGGGAAACACACCACACTTAATAAAGTAAAAGCAAATCAAATCGTAGAAATAGATCAGAATGCAAGTGAAAATCAAAAAAGTAAAGACAATGAGATAGTGCTTGGTTTTTCTTTTACAGATGTTACAGAAAAAGCAGGTGTACGTTTTAAACATCATGAACAATTTTACGAAGATTATGATAGAGAGGTATTACTTCCGCAGCGCTATTCTCAAAACGGTCCATTTATAAGTAAAGCTGATGTTAATAATGACGGGTTAGATGATTTTTTTATCGGAGGAGCATCTGGTCAATCTGGAGTGTTGTACATACAGACAACTACCGGAAGATTCATCGAATCTAAGAGCCAACCGTGGAAATCCCATAAATTGCAAGAAGATATGGGAAGCGCATTTATTGATGTTAACAATGATGGTTTCTTGGATTTATACGTCGCTAGTGGTAGTAATGAATGGGAGGAAAATTCAAAAAACTACCAAGATAGATTATACTTAAATGATGGTAAAGGCAATTTCACATACAGCGCAAACAGTATTCCCAAATTAACCAATAGCGGTTCTTGTGTTGTTCCTTTTGATTTTGATAAGGATGGCGATACCGATTTATTTGTAGGCTCAAGGGTTGTTCCGGGCAAATATCCATTAACGCCTAAATCGACATTGCTCGTCAACAATAATGGAATTTTAGTAGATAAAACAATGGATTTAGCACCAGAGCTTCAGAATATCGGTATGGTAACAGACGCTATTTGGGCAGACTACGACAACGATAGCGACAGCGACCTTGTTATTACTGGCGAATGGATGCCAATAACCATTTTTGAGAATGACAACGGAAAGCTTTCAAATAAATACACCCAAACAACATTGCAACATAAAACGGGCTGGTGGTACTCGATTACAAGTGGTGATTTTGATAACGATGGAGACCTAGATTTTATCGCAGGAAACTTAGGCTTAAATTCTAAATACCAAACAGATGATGGCCCTTTAGAAGTATATGCTAAGGACATGGATAATAATGGAACACATGATATTGTTTTAGGATATTACGAAAATAATATTGCCTATCCATTAAGGGGGAAGAGTTGTTCTACGCAACAAGTACCAAGCTTATCTTCCAAAATACCAACCTATGATGTTTTTGGTAATTCATCAGTTAAAGACGTTTATGGAGAGGCATTAGAAGATGCATTCTATAGGAAAGCCAATTGGTTTGCGTCGTCTTACATAGAAAATAGAGGCAATAATAAGTTTAAAATAAGAGCTTTACCCAATTATGCTCAATTTTCGCCAATTAACAAAACAATAGCTATAGACATCAATAAGGATGGAAATTTAGACTTAATCACCGCTGGCAACATGCATAGTGCAGAAATTGAAACTGCACGACATGATGCCTCTTATGGTTTAGTACTTCTCGGAAATGGAAAAGGCAGTTTTAATATTGAAGAAAAACTGCATACACTCTTTGCTGAGGGCGATGTTAAAGATATGGTCTTAATAATGGGTAAAAATGATACACCAATCATTTTATTAGGGCAAAATAATGCACCTCTAAAATTAATGACATTAAAAAAATAAACGTTCAGAACAGTTTTAGAGCATTTAAGAACATTTTAACATATTTTAAGCTTTTTATCGGTAAAATATGTACTTTTGACGAGTATATTGAATTGAACTCATCTTGAATTTTTGGTTTTGACCGAAAATGAGGAGAAATTTGTTTAGATGAGACTATTTTTGAAAGTCATAGCATCGCTACGCCTAAGAAAATAGCTGAAATATAAGCAAATTTAATCCATTTTTTAGGGAACAGAAAACGTCAAGATGAGTTCATAATTAAAAACCCAAATCATGAAACAAAAATTACTTTTTTTTGTACTAATCCTTATTAATAGTTGCCTAGCTATTGCGCAATGTCCTTCACCAAGTGATAACTTTCCGAATTTTGAACGGCCGAATTTAACACCTTCTGCTGCTGGTGAGACCGTATCCAACGGTTCTACTTGGGGTGGTGATTATCACGAAATAGAAGTCATAGCTGGTGAAACGTATAAAATCTCATTAGTTAATTCTGAAGCTGTAGTGGCAGCTGCTTACCCAGACAATCCTAATCCTCAAGTTTGTTTCGATCCTATACTAACAGTTTTCGATAATTCTGGAACAGTTGGTTTTGCAAACTCAACAGGAGCAATAATTGCATTTAATGATGATTCTGCGCCTGGTAATAAGTTTCCAGAACTTGAATTTACTGCAACATATACAGGATCTGTATATGCTTTTATAGATCCTGCGCCAGGTTCAATTGTCCAAGAACCTTTTTATAGTGGGCCAAATGTTGGTACATGCCAAACTGATAATACAACTGTTGCTACTTGCAATACTTTTGCTACAGATAGTACAGGTGTAGAAGTAACATGGATAGATCCATCTACTTTAGGTATTGGGAATCCAAGTTTTGCAGATTTGAGATTTACATTATTAAATGATGAAAGCAATGAGTCTATAACCATTTTAAACCCGAGCCAAGCTATGGTTCAAAACATAGAAATCTATAGTCTTTCTGGTAAAAAAGTAAAGGCCATTGATTTAGATAACGACAATAGTCAATCACAAAAAGTAAATGTTAGTAATTTATCTTCTGGTATATATATTATGTCTATTAATGCTAATTATAGAAGCATCAAAAAGAAGTTTCTAATAAAATAATTATATTTAAATAAAATGAATACCAAAGGTTGTCTAGAATTAAAGACAACCTTTTTTATATTAAATACTGTTTTGAAAAAATATACACTTATTGTTTGTGTTCTTGTTTTTGGCTGTAAAAAGACAGAGCATTTGCCTGAAAATAAACAAAACAATGATGACACATCTCAAATTGTTAAAGAATTAAAAGCTTTGGTAGATAATGGCCAACCTAAAGACTATTATCATTGGAACAAAAAAGAAGCAGAATTACTGTTAAGCCAAATTAATGTTGGTAGTCCGCAGCAGCAAATAAACACTTGGTTTGACTATTGTAAACAATCCTTATATGCTGGTAATAGTCAAACGTGTATCGATGAACTTAGTGGTTATTTTAATCAACAAAATGGAACTTATCAAGACATCCTTAATGAAAACAATAAAGCAATGTTCGAGTTATTGGCTTTAGCTTGGTTAAGATTGGGAGAACAGGAAAATTGCCAAAACAATCATTCAGCGCAATCGTGTATAATTCCTCTAAAAGAAGAGGGCGTACACCAATTAAAAAATGGTTCTCAAAATGCTATTGAAATATATAGTTTATTGCAAGATAAGTTTCCAAGTCCTAAATACAAATGGCTACTTAATGTGGCTTATATGACGTTGGGCAATTACCCAAATAATACACCTTCCAAATACAAGTTAGATATACCAAGCAAAACCGAACAAGAAGATTTTCCTGCATTTAAAAATATTGCTATGGATGTTGGGTTGGCTCAAGATGGTTTATCAGGTGGTACATGTATAGATGATTTTAACAACGATGGATTCCTCGACATTTTTACGACATCTTATGGGATGCAAGACAATGTACAGTTGTATTTAAACAACGGAAATGGTGGGTTTTCCAATGTAACAGAGAGTTCAGGTCTTACGGGGATTGTAAGTGGTCTTAATTGTATTCAGGCAGATTATAATAATGATGGTTTCAAGGATATTTTAATATTAAGAGGAGCTTGGTTAAAGGAAGCAGGAACACATCCCAATTCACTTTTAAAAAATAATGGAGATGGCACGTTTCAAGATGTCACATATACTTCCAAACTGATATCGCATCATCCAACACAAACAGCAAGTTGGGGAGACTTTAATAACGATGGACATATTGATTTGTTCATTGGTAATGAGAGTACAAGAAATGACGAACATCCTTGTGAATTATTTCGTAATAATGGCGATGGAACATTTACTGAAATAGCTGCTCAACATGGTCTTGGTAATATTAACGCTTACGTAAAAGGTGTGACTTGGGGAGATATAAACAATGATGGCTGGTTAGATTTATACATATCCGTTTTAGGAGGTAAAAATTTGTTGTTTAGAAATGATAAAGGAACATTTAGTGACATCAGTAAGATTGCAGGAGTAAGCGACCCGTTCTTCAGTTTCCCTTGCTGGTTTTGGGATGTAAACAATGATGGTTATGAAGATATTTTTGTGAGTGGGTATGACCTTAGGTATTATGACAATTTAGCTTCAGAATATGCAAAAGAGCTTCAAGGTATAGACATTTCTTCAGAAAAACCAAGACTCTATTTAAATAATGGTGATGAGACTTTTACAGAATCTGCTGAAAAATTTGGTATTTCAAAAACGATGTTTGCTATGGGTTCAAATTTTGGTGACCTCGACAATGATGGTTATCTCGATTTTTATGTTGGTACTGGAGCGCCAGATTTTAGCACCATTGTTCCTAATAGGATGTTTAAAAATGTGTCTGGCAAACGATTTGAAGAAGTCACTTCGGCTGGCAACTTTGGACATATTCAAAAAGGACATGGCATTGCTTTCGCAGATATTGACAGAGATGGAGACCAAGATATTTATGCAGTTATGGGTGGCGCTTACGAAGGTGATAGTTTTATGAATATTCTTTATGAAAACCCAATATCAAAAAACAACTGGATTGTTATAGCCTTAGAAGGTTTAAAAACTAATAAAAGTGCAATAGGAACTAGGTTAGAATTAACTTTAAACACTAATCAAAAATTGTATAGAACCATCACTTCAGGTGGCACTTTTGGAGCTTCGCCTTTACAACAAGAAATTGGTTTAGGTAAAGCAACTAATATTAAAACGCTTAAAGTTTACTGGACCAACAACGAAATTCAAATATTTAATGATATTAGTCCCAATCAAAAAATTCTAATTATTGAAGGTTCAAATAGCAAACAATCTATAGATTATCAATCGTTTCGTTTTGAAGCGAAACATCACCATTAACGAAATTTTATGGCATTAGTAGTATATAGATGTTGTGTCAAGTTAAAAACTAGAAAATTTCAAAAAACCACAAATTCATTCGTTGTTTTTTCCTTTAACTTCATAAAAAACCAAATACTAATCATTAGTATTTATAATTCATATATTTGAAATAAATAAAAATATTCCATTTAATTAGTCTTAGTATTCAAAATTGTCAATAACAAATAAAGACCTTGCGTTTCTTTAACAAACTCATCTTATTGTTTTTTTTAATGTTATTTGCGAGCTGTTCAAATAACACTAAATCTAATGTTCAAGTTTCCAAAAACAATTATGATTTAACACACTATAATTTTGGAGCATCAAAATATGTTTTTACAGATAGTATAGCGTTTTATTGGAAACAATTTCCTTTCGATGAAACAGAACAATTTAATACTTTACAATTACAAAACCCCGAATATTTACCATTTTCTAGTTGTTCTTGGAAAGAGTTAAATTATCCTGCCAAAGGCTATGGTACTTATCGTTTTCATATTACATTGCCCGATACTATAAACCAATACGCAATAAGTACGCTAAGAGTTAAAACATCTTCTGAAATTTGGGTAAATGGCACAAAAATTAAAGAACTAGGGAAACCTTCTAAACTGCAAACAGAAGCTAAACCATCTGCATATCCTTTGTACGTTAATCTGCCTAAGGAAAAAGAATTGGATATTATTATTCCTATTTCAAATTACCATCATAATAGGGGTGGTGATTTTACAACCGCATTTGTTATCGGTTTAAGCGATAAGATATTCGGTAAACAATTAAAAAAAAGTATAGTAGAAGCATCGCTAACTGTTGTAGTATTAATTATAGGTTTATTACAACTATTGTTTTTTGTTTTAAAAGAGGATAAAATTTATTTATACCTTTTTTTAGCCAGTTTTTTTGGTGCTTTTAGGCAAGTATTTGTCGATGAGGTTGTGATTTTGAATTTTTTCCCAGAGCTTAGTTACGATTTTATCCAAAGAACACGATATATCACTTATTTTGTGGCAATCGTTTTTTTAACGTTTTACCTAAGGAAATTATTCAAAGAAAATTTAAGTGATTGGATTGCAAAACTCATCATAATTTGTTTCTCTATAGGAACTGCACTTGTATGTGTACTACCAATATTTAGAACAACACAAATCGCTGTTTTTTTTCAGATAATGACGATTGTTTTTTTAATCTACTTGATAATTTTGGCAGTAAAGCTATACGTCAATAAAAGTCCATATCGTAAATACTTAATTTTCAATGTCATACTAGTTTCCTTATTGATTATTAACGATGTGTTGTTCGCAAATGGCATCATTAGAACCATGTTTTTATCTAATTACACCATCTTGTTATTTGTAAGTATTCAAGCCATTTACAATTATAAATCTCAAGTTGAAACCGAAAGCGCAAATAAATATATGAACTTTCAAGTACAACAAAAAGAACTGATGGTCAAGGAAATTCATCATCGTGTAAAAAATAATTTTCAAATTGTATCGAGTTTATTGGAGTTACAAACAAAAGGTATAGAAGATGAAAAAGCATTAAAATTAGCCAAAGAAAGTAAGAACAGAGTAAAATCGATGGCCCTAATACATCAGCGCTTATATCAAAACGATGATTTATTGATAGAATTTAATACCTACGTAAAGAGTTTGGTAAGAGATATTTCTTCCATGTACGGAAAAGATAAAAATCCTAAGGTTACTATTACTATTCCAGATTGTAAATTTGATATAGATACTGCAATTCCTTTAGGGTTAATTGTTAATGAGTTGATTACTAATGCTTATAAATATGGTTTCGGATTAAAAGAACAAACGCTTGATATTAGTGTGAAGAAAACAACGAACGGAAACCATATTTTAAAAATTAAAGATAATGGCGTTGGTTTGCCTACCGACTTCAATTTTGAAAAAGCAAAAAGCTTAGGCTTAAGATTAGTGAGAAGGCTTTCAAAACAATTACACGGCACAACAACTTATACTTATAACAATGGTGCTTTATTTTCGGTTGAATTTAAGGATACTAATGCTAGAGCAGCTATAGCATAGGCTTGAGAGTGATTTTAAAAATAAGCCTTCAACTGGACAGTTCCAGTATGTATCGTGTTACTGGTTTCAGTTTTTCTGCCAAAATAACTGAGGTTTAAATCGAGGAATTTAGTGAGTTTTTTTTGTGCCAGTAAAGTCCAAGTAAAGTTTTTACCCGGTTGCAAACCTTCCAGCATTTGGTAGGCAACTGGCGTGTTTGGGCTACCATCAAAATTGTTCGAGAAATAATTTACTTCGCCGTTTACAGCGCCTTTTTCATTTTTGGAAAAGTTAAAACCTATTCCGAATTTTTGCTGTTTTAAAGTTTCCAATCCGCCAATGGTATTGTCTTTTGTAGTGTATTGGTAAAACACATCAAAACGGCTATTTTCATTGAATAGATAAGACAATTTAGGGTTGAGTAATGCTTCGTTAAATTTGAAATTCTTGCTGACAAAGTTTTCACTTGTACTTTTGTTTGAACCTAGTGTAGATTGAAAATTAACCAACCAGTTTTCTGAAAGTTTGTGATTAAAATTAAGTTGATGACTTCTTAAATTATTTTCCAATAAGCCAACAGAAAGCGTATTGCTCGATTTATTGGAAAGATACGTGTATGACGTGGTGTAGTATTGTTTTCCTCTGTTAAAAAACAAGACGTTTCTAAAGTTAAGCTGCAAGCCTAATTGATTTTTAGCATCACTTTCAAACGGGTTTAAATTGAAATTACTACCATTTCTCTGTATTTTTCGATCAATTAAATAACTGGTTTGGTTGTAAAAATGAGACCAAAATTTTTCTGACTTGTTTTCTGAAACGCGCCATTGCGCAGGATTTATGGTCAACGTTTGGCTAAATCTGTTTTGGTGTGTTTTTATAAATACCCGATTGGGAAGTAGAACTCTTATATAACTCCCTTGATCTTGAAATTGAGCGATTTCAAACTCTTCTAATTCCTGTATGCCATTGTTATTATAATCTATCCAAGTGTAAGTGCCTTGCCCATGTTCTACTTCAACATAGGTAAAGTCCTGTTGTGGTAAGTAGCCAGAATTGGTTTCAAAAACCGTATTCCATTGCACGATCTGTTTGAATAATTTTTGGTTGAATTGCAATCTAGAATTTAATGAGTTCTCGTCTTCAATGGTTTCATCTTCATGGTTTAAAGTTCTGTAATTTGCATAAAGTGATAAATTTGTGTTTTTATTCTGAATGATTTTTGAATCAATATAAAACGTATTTGAGGTGTTTACCTTTTGCAATTGATTGTTGCGAATACTATCATTAACCCTATTTTTATAACCAATTTGAGCAAATACTTTTGTGCTGTCTCCCACACCAAAAAAGGCTTCGTAAGCTTTAAATTTCTGGCTTAAGGGTGTTAGGTTCTGTGTAGCGATTTCAGTTTGTTCATTATCTTCAATTGAAAACTTACTACCAACCCAACTTTTTTTCATGCCGTAAGTAACAGCATTGTAAGACCTTAAAAAAGTTGACTTATTTAGGCTTGATTCGGCATTTAAAAAACTGGAATGTGACATGATCCTAAATTTATTTAACAACAAATCCGCATTCGCAATATGCCTGCTGCCATTAAAGCCCGTTGCAAAATTTAAATATTCGAATTGATAATTAATTTGTCCTTTTTTAAAATGAGATAAGTTTAAGCCGGAATTTAACAACGTTTGAGTGCCTAAATCCCCCACACGCTGATTGCCTCTAGGTTGTTCTAAATTCCAATCGCGATTAAATTCGGCGTTATATAAAATTTCAATACTTCTAAAATTATCCTGAATATAATCTGTATCTAAATAGGCACTCAAATTCCATAAGCTATCTCTTTTGATTAAAGTTTGATTTATTTTCAGTTTTCCCGCAAAACCATCGTTGTTCTGGTCATCTTCATTAGAAAATAAATTCAAATCGTTTTTACTACCTGCCAATTCAAAATTAATGTTTGTTTTTTCAGAAGGTGTATAGCTTCCATTTACAACTGCTAATTGTAATTTTGTTGGTGCAATGAGCTGAATAACAGGCGCATAATTTCCTGCATTTGGTCCAATATATTTATAAATTGTGTTTATGGTATTAGAGAAATCATCACTTATATTATAATCGCCTTGATTTGCACCAACAAGCGTAAATGAAACTCGATACAATTCATCATCTGGATTATTTGAAAACACAAACACTTCATTGCCGCCAATAATTTCTTTTTTATACAGAATTCTATTCTCGCTAAACGATTCTAAAACTTCCGAAGGCGCAATCATTTGAGACCTATCATCCCCAGCATTTGCTAAGACTTGCACTTGTTCTTCAGATAAATTTTGCTGTAAAGGCTGATTTTTGGCATCATTTTCAGAATACACAGAAACACCTATTCTTAATTTTTCACTTTTATAATTCGCACCACCATAAGCTACCAATCGCGAATAATTTCTATCGCTAAATTGATAATCGACCGTAATTCTCATTTCAGAAGTAATAGGAAATGTAGTATTGAAAATAATTTCGCCTGCATTATAATCGATAATATAATCTTTATCCTCGCCACGTTCTACGGCAACACCATTCACATAAACGGTTTCACTCCCTGAAACAATAAGCACAAACAATTGTCCGTTTTGTCCTTGCAATTTATAAGGCCCTTGGTTGCCTTCCAAAGCAGTAAACTGACTTGTGGTAAACTGACCTCTAACCAATGCTCCAGCTGCAAAAAGTTGCGTTTCTGCATCTTCGTCACCTAAACTAGCATTTACCGATAATCCTTGCACACGTTTAGAGAATTCAGCAAAATAAGAATTGTTGTTTTGGAGATCGATATCGCCCGCACGAATGTTCCAACGTTCACTATATAATTCAATAAAAACCTGATCGAATTCATCCAAACGCTGACTATATCCACTTTCTTGCAATGGAATATTGGCATCTTGAATAGACGCCCGCAAAGACACCTTATCATTCAGTTTTCCTGTAATCTGTAAATCTAATTCGCTATTTAAAACAGAGTTTTGATTGTTTCCGACGGTAACACCCCTTGAAATACTCCCGGAAGTTGTCAACCCATCAAAAGGCACAAAGTTTCTGGTGGTGTTGGGTTGCGATAGTTGGTATAGTTTTTTAATGCCATCATTGTTTTTCACAATAATACTTTCATCCAGTTGTTGATAGGTTTTGGTTAAGAATTTTGGAAATTTTAGGTAATTGATGATTAATGAATCTGTTTCTACAGGTTTTTTAAGCGTCAACTTTGCTTCGGAAAAATCAATAGCATAAAAAGAAGAATCCATGGGGTTTCCAGCTTTAGTTTTAACTGAAAACCAGCTAGAATTTATACTTACACTATCGATAACAATGGTGTCTCTAATGGCTACTTTTTTAGTTTGATACTTGCTGCTTTGGTCTTGGGCGAAACCGCCAAAACTTAATAGGAGTAGAATAAATAGTAGGAAACACTTCATTGGATATTTAAACTGTAAATAGTCTAAAATATTTTGTTAATAGAATTCGTTAAAACTCCTTACGTTATTTATAGCGTAAAAGTAACGTATTATTTATTTTAGCTGAAACTAGATTTGTTTCCTAGTGAAAACAAATCTATCCTGACGAAGGTCAGGATCTTTCAAAATTTAATTTGGAACATATGAAAATTATATCATACAACGTTAACGGTATTCGAGCAGCATTAAATAAAGGCTTTATAGATTGGTTAAAAAGCGCCAATCCAGATGTGGTTTGTTTACAAGAAATAAAGGCAATGGAAGAGCAGTTGGATTTAACGTTGTTTGAAGAAGCTGGCTATAAATACCACTATTGGTTCAGCGCTCAAAAGAAAGGCTATAGTGGTGTTGCTATTTTGAGTAAAATAGAACCAAATCATATAGCATACGGAACAGGAATAGAATCAATGGATTTTGAAGGGAGAAACATTCGTGCAGATTTCCCTGATGTTTCGGTAATGAGTTTGTATTTGCCGTCTGGAACCAATGATTTACGCTTAAATCACAAACTGGAGTATATGGCTATGTTTCAGGACTATATCAATAATCTAAAGAAAGATATTCCAAATCTGGTAATTTGTGGCGATTATAATATTTGTCATGAAGCCATAGATATCCATAACCCAAAAATGAAAGGTGTTTCAGGGTTTTTACCTGTTGAACGTGAATGGATAGGCGATTTTATAGATAGCGGATTTATAGATTCATTTAGATACCTAAATCCTGAATTACAACAATATAGCTGGTGGAGTTATCGCGCAAATTCGCGAGCAAACAATAAAGGTTGGCGTTTAGATTATGCGATGGTTTCGCAATCCTTACAAGAAAATATAAAAAGAGCCGTTATACTAACCGAAGCAGTACATAGTGACCATTGTCCAATTCTGTTAGAAATAGGGGATTCCATATAAAATCAATTAAAAACAATCAAACAATGATTAAAAATAGTTTATCAATTTTAGCAGTAATGGTGCTCGTAACATCTTGCGTGTCGCCAAAAGTGTATAAAGATTTAGAGAGTAAGTATGCTACTTTAAAGCAGGAAAATAGAAAATTGTCTAAAAACAATGAAAAACTAAGTTCATGGCAAAATGAGGCTAAAAATGAGCTAGCTCAATTAAAGGCCGATTACGAAAAAGCAGTAGCAGAACGCGACAAATTAAAAAGGGATTACAACGCGACAAAATCCAATTTAGATGCTCTGAAGGCGTCATATGCGGCGTTAGAGAAAAACAGTTCTGATGCTATTGCGAAAAATTCTAAAAAGAATAGAGAACTTTTGGCCGAATTGGAAGCAAAAGAACAAGCCCTTACAGCCGAAAATGCGCGCTTGGAAAAGTTAAAAAAAGCATTAGAAGAACGTTCTAGCCGTATCGCAGAATTAGAAAATGTTATTTCGTCTAAAGATGCTGCCATGACACAATTGAAAAACGCAATTTCTCGCGCCTTAACCGATTTTGAAGGCAAAGGTTTAACGGTAGAACAACGTGGAGGAAAGGTTTACGTTTCTATGGAAAACAAATTATTGTTCGAGTCTGGAAGTTGGGCAGTTGGTGCCGATGGCCAAACAGCCGTAAGAAGTTTAGGGAATGTATTGGCCGAAAATCAAGATATTGCTGTTTTAATTGAAGGACATACCGATAATGTGCCCTATTCTGGAAATGGACAATTGACTAGCAACTGGGATTTATCTACTAAGCGAGCTACGGCAATCGTAAATATTCTAAGGGAAAATACTGCTATAAATCCAGAAAATTTAACAGCAGCAGGACGTGGCGAATATGCACCAATAGCCTCAAATGACACGCCAGAAGGTAGAGCGAAAAACAGACGTATAGAAGTGATTTTAACCCCTAAGTTAGATGAATTGTCTCGTTTGTTGAATGAGCAATAAAATTCCTGTGGAGGAAGGAATCTCAGAATTAAAGATTCATATTATAAAAACCGTTAAAAGCTCTTAGAGCTTTTAACGGTTTTTTATCTTTGTATCAATCAAAATTAAAAAGTGATTACAATTTGTCAATGCCCATAGTATTTACGCTTTTTTAGAATTTTACAGGGCTCGCGTTGTCCCCTTGAGGGGACTTTAGGAGTGTCATTTATGCTATTAATAAGCGATATCACGTTAATAAATTAACCTAATAAAATAGATTCCCGCCTTCGCGGGAATAGAAATATGAAATACACAACACTACCAAACACCACTATAAAAGTCAGTAAAATATGTCTAGGCACCATGACATTTGGCAATCAAAATACAGAAGCTGAAGGTCATGCTCAACTAGATTACGCTTTAGATAAAGGCGTAAATTTTATCGATACTGCGGAATTATATCCAGTACCAGCAACTGCTGAAACTAGTGGGTGCACAAGTGAAATTGTCGGCACTTGGTTGAAAAAATCAGGAAATAGAGATAAAGTAGTTTTGGCTACAAAAATTGCTGGTAGCGGCGATTATACAGCACATATAAGAACAACTGGTTTCAGTCCGAATGCCATAAAAGAAGCCGTAGAAAAAGAATTAAAACGTTTACAAACCGATTATATCGATTTGTTTCAATTGCATTGGCCAGAACGAGATACCAATAGATTCGGAGTTAGAGATTATAAACTAGACACTAAATGGGAAGATAATTTTAATGAAATTTTGCACAGTCTAGAGGGTCAGATCAAGGCAGGTAATATTGGAAATATCGGAATTTCCAATGAAAATTCTTGGGGCACCATGCGCTATTTAGAGGAACATAAAAACAATAATTTACCTAGAATAAGTACCATTCAAAATGCATATTCTCTGTTATGCAGAACTTTTGAAACGGATTTGGCTGAGGTATCTTTAAGAGAAAATGTTGGGTTATTGGCCTATTCGCCAATGGCTTTTGGTGTGCTATCTGGTAAATATTTAAAAGGAAATGCTGGCGACGATACACGATTAAAACTGTTCCCAAGGTTTGCAAGATATAGTAGCGACCAAGCTACGGAAGCCACAAAACGTTATTTGGAAATTGCTGAAGCCAACAACATGAGTCTAGCGCAAATGAGTTTAGCGTTTGTACACCAACAACCATTTGTAACAAGCACCATTATTGGTGCAACAAAATTAGACCAGCTCAAAGAAAATATTGAGAGTATTGATGTGGTTTTGAGTGATGCCATTTTAGAGGAAATTAATGCGGTTCATCAGGTTATTTCTAATCCTGCTACTTGATTTTTATGGTTAAACTTTTTAGAGTACGCTTCCGCTAAGCAGGAACTCACGGTAGCGTTTAGGCTTTTTTTATTTCTTAATAACTTGTTTAGTAATCTGTCCTCTATCAGTTTTTATTTTAACAAAATACATACCCGAAGATATTTCAGAAAAATTGATATTTGTATTATTCGTTTCGATTATTTTTTTACCAAGCGACGAATACACTAGAATATTCTCAATAGTTAAATTTTGGGTGTTCTTAATTATCAACTCTTCTTTAACTGGGTTAGGATACATTGAAAACTCTAAATCTAAACCATCTTCTGTAGTTAAAAGAAGGCTGTCTTTAATAACAATTTCAAAATTACCAGCAATTTTAGCACTTTTTTTATTACTTACCTTGCTAACTAAACTACCACTATTATCAAACCACACTTGAACAAAATAATTGGTATTTGCAGTAACAGAAATCCCATTGACGGCATTTGCTCCACAAGCTCCAGCCACTTGTGTTAAAGAGCCACAAGTCCCCTCCCATAGTTGTAATGAGTAACCACCATTTACCAATATATCAATCATTGACAATGCTCCTGTATTAAAAGAAAACCAAATATCAGCTCTAAATTGGCTATCTATATTACATGATGGGACATAAGTTGAAATAGTAGAAAATCTATTAGAGGCAATTAAAGGTTCGCCGAGTATTAACTCATCCGCACCTTCACAGTTATCATTTTCTGGTATTAAAGTTTCACAAACACTTTCAACTTCAGCAATATCAATACATCCAGAAGCATTATTTTCAACCATAATTGCATTTGGGTTATTTACTGAATCCCATTGAGATAAAAAATAACAAACAGGATTAATATTACAGGTGGATAGGGAAGTATTATTAATTATGAATACTTTGTTAACAATATTTGTATCGTTTAATGCTGTTACATCTTGCAACAGGGCATTATTATCAATTGATAAAGAATAAACTTTATCAATTGAGTTTAATCCATCAAAACTTTCCAAAGATGAATTGTTTTCTACATAAAAATCTCCAGATGATTCGAAAGCAGTTAAACCATTAAAATCTATTAAACCATCATTATTTTTAATAAATACATCATCTGCCCAAGTTAAACTTTCTAGACCATTAAGACTACTTAGAGCATCATTATTATCTATTATAAAGTCATCCGCTAATGGATTTGTAACATTATTAAGTCCTTGTAAGCTCTCTAACAAAGGGTTGTCTTTAATAATGATTGAATCTCCAACTTCTCCCGATAGTCCCGACAAACCCAATATATTAGTAAGAAGTGCATTATTTTCAATAACAAGATTTCCAAACTGCATGACACTTATATTTTCTAAACCGTTTAGGTTAGTTAATAATGGATTGTCTTTTATTGTTAAACCATTGAAAAGAGGACCTATTACACTTGTAATAACAGATAATGGGCTTAAATCCGTTATATCAGAGCCACTAATTGTTAAACCAGACAATATCTCAGAACAGCCAGAGTAGTTTGTCGAGAAGGCATCAACATCTGCCTGAGAACTTAGTACTATATGACTTGTTGGACAAATAGTTGCTGCTTCAATAGTAAAAGTTGCAAATGTATGCGCATTATTCGCACAATCATCAGTTGCTACAAATGTTACTCTAGTTGATATCGTCTCATTACAATCTGAACTTAAACCCTCAAAATCATTAGACCAACTTATACCACTACAATTATCGGTACTAAAGGCGCCTCCATTTGATGCCAACCAAGTATTTAGTTCACCTGTGTTTCCAGCACCATCACAAGTTACAGTCATATCTCTGGCTGAAACCTCAATAAAAGGCGATGTTGTATCCATTATAGAAACAGTTCCAGTAGTTGTGGCAGTATCACCACAAGGATTAATTACCGTAAATGTTACTTGAGCTGTTTCAAAGCAGGAGAAATTAAAACCTGAAAAATCATTAGTCCAAACTAAAGGTTCACAAGTGCTAGAAGCAACGGCAAATCCATTAGATGCTAACCAACTATCTACATCACCTTCACATTCGATGGTTATATCATTAGCCGGTTGAATATCTATTTGGCTAAAACCAATAAATGGAGTAATGGAAAAAAAGAGAATAACGAAATAAAGTAAAAATTTATTCATGTAGTAAGAATTTTTTCTAAAAATAGAAGGTTTTAATAAGTTAAGAGTGTTTTTGTTCTTCATTTCGAGCAAAAGCTTTAGATTTCTGATAAAAAGTGATTTTTATTAACTTCTCCGCTTAGATGAGACAAGAGTAATTGAAAATTAAATCCTTTCAATAAGCTAGGATTGGTGTGCTAAATTAATGCGAAGGGATTGAACGCTATGCTTAATGCCAACGATAATCGGGAGAGTAGTGAAAGCCAAACCCTATCGGGTAACGTCCAAATAAAACCCTAAGCATAATTCAAGTTCTTATATTTTTAAGAATCAATCTAAATTATACATTTCAATCGTATATACAGAAATAATGGCATTATTTATGCGTTATCTACTTTAAGTTTAACTAAATATTATGCAATGAAAACAAAAACCATTTTATTAAAATCGTTTATGATTCTTTCTTTGATTGTGTTAGCTTCTTGTTCTACGGACAATGAGGGTAATGATAATTTAGTCGCCCCCAACCTACCTCCAGAAGCCTCTATGGTAATGGATTTTAACACGTTCAATGGTCAGGCGTCAAAATCAACAGAAAACAAATTCACTCTCCCACCAGATAAAAGCAATTGGCTCTATTCTTCGGTAGTGGTAGGCGTTTGGCACACAGCACTGGTAACTACATTAGCGGTCCCTGTTGCCTCATTTCAAACAGCTTTTCGGCATAAAGCTGAGTATAAAGGAAATGCCGTATGGGAATGGAAATATACTGTAGATGGTTTTACCAGCCAGTATGCAGCGAGACTTACAGGAGAATTGGTTGGAAACGAAGTGCTTTGGAAAATGTATATCACAAAAAGCGGCATTGATGCTTTTGATGAATTTATGTGGTTTTCGGGGACTTCAAAAGTTGATGGCAAAAGTGGGCATTGGATGTTGAACCATAGTGCTGCGTATCCTGAAAACATGTTAAGAATTGATTGGGCTGTTGAAGGTGAAGAAATAGGCAATATAAAATATACCTACGTAAGAGAACTGAACAATGAGCGAGAAACAGACACGTTTAAAAATAGTGCCATTACCTACGGGCTGCAAGCTGGAGATTATGATGCTTTTTATGATGTCTATGTTTATGATAACAACAGCAAGAATTTTGTAAGTGCTGATATGGAATGGCATAGAACAAACCATAATGGTCGTGTAAAAGCTGAATACCATTTTGGGGATACCGATTGGCATTGCTGGGATAACAAAGGAGAAAATGTTGTGTGCCCATAAATAGTGTTCATTTAGCAAAAATTGAAAATAAAAAAAACCCGCTATCTTTAAAAGTAGCGGGTTTTTAATTATTTAAGTCGATTACCATCTTTATCGAAAAAGTGGTATTCTAAATATGTGTAAGCATCGCGGGGTAAAACTTTAACCCATTTTTTGTGTTCTAAAAACCATTTAGAACGTATAGATGGAAAGCCCTTTGTTAAAAAGGCCGCTATAAAAGGATGTGTGTTTAAGGTCAACCTTTTGTAGTCTTTTTTTAATAGTTTTTCAAGATCGTGGTTTATTTTTTGCACTATTCCTATTGGTGCTTCTACCTCAGAACCGTTTAAAACATCGGGATTTTCCTCTCGAGTTTTAATATTCATTTCCGGGCGTGTCCGTTGTCTTGTTATTTGTATCAAACCAAATTTACTTGGCGGCAGTATTTTGTGTTTTGCTCTATCGTCTTTCATTTCATCACGAAGATGGTTGAAGAGCTTCTGCCTGTTTTCAGACTTCGTCATATCAATAAAATCTATCACTATGATACCACCCATATCGCGTAAACGCAATTGACGGGCAATCTCGGTTGCTGAGATCAAATTGACTTCTAAAGCTGTTTCCTCCTGGTTGTTTGATTTGTTTGATCGGTTGCCGCTATTTACATCTACAACATGAAGGGCTTCGGTGTGTTCTATTACCAAATAGGCACCTTTTGTCATGGATACGGTTTTTCCAAAAGAGGTTTTAATCTGTCGTTCAATTCCGAATTTTTCGAAAATTGGAACTTTGTTTTGATACAATTTAACTATTGATTCTTTTTTTGGTGCAATTTCTTGCAAATACTCTTTAATTTGATAGTACAGCGTTTCGTCATCAACCGTAATTCCTGTAAAGGAGTCATTGAATATGTCTCGTAAAATAGACGAGGCTTTATTCATTTCTCCCAATACTTTACTGGGATGATGTGCTTTGTACAGTTTCTTACACATTGCATTCCAACGAAGGAGCAAATTTTGTAAATCGCTATCTAATTCGGCTACTTTTTTGCCTTGTGCTACAGTACGAACAATAATACCAAACCCTTGTGGTGTGATACTTTTTACCAAACGTTTTAAGCGGTCTTTTTCTTCGCGGTCTTCTATTTTTTGAGAAATAGATATGCGATTTGAAAAAGGCATTAAAACAATATATCTACCTGCTATAGACAACTCAGATGTTATCCTCGGGCCTTTGGTAGATATCGGTTCTTTTACTACTTGTACCAGTAGCGATTGATTGGATTTTAAGACGTCGGCAATTTTGCCATCTTTCTCAATATCCTTTTCAAATGGGAAGTTTTTTAAAGAAAAATCTTTTAGTTTACCTGTGCTTACACGTTTTGTGAACTTTAAAAGAGAAGGTAATTTAGGCCCTAAATCATGATAGTGCAAAAATGCATCTTTATCATAGCCTACATTAACAAATGAGGCATTTAGTCCTGGAACAGTTTTGCGTATTTTGGCGATAAACACATCACCAACTGCAAAATTGTTATCATCTTCATCCTTTTGTAATTCAATAAGTTTTCCATCTTTAAGTAAGGCAAAATCAACAGCGTCAGAATTAGAACGAATAATCAATTCTTTATCCATTTTGTTAATTTTAATCCATCACGTTTTAGCGTGACAGATGGATTATACATTATTTTTTGTCACAGGTCCCGACAGTTATCGGGATAATCCGTGGAGTTCAAAATACATCTGCTAGGATGCTAAAAAATTAATGAACTCATTTCAATGAACTTTTTAAATTGTCCCCATTCGGGGATTTTAAAACCCAAAAAAGTAGTTAATCTAACTACTTTTTTTGAATTATTTTTTCTTTTTGTGACGGTTAGCGCGTCTACGTTTTTTACGTTTGTGCGTCGCTACCTTATGTCTTTTGCGTTTTTTACCACTTGGCATAAATAGTGTCTTTTTATTTGATTAATAATTCGTTTTAATACTGAAATAAATTCAGCACTTTGGTGCTTTATTTAACGTCCACATTTGTTTTAACGCCTTCTACAAAAACTTTTGCAGGCTTAAATGCAGGTATGTTGTGAGCAGGTATTTTAATTGTGGTATTTTTAGAAATGTTTCTACCTGTTTTTTCAGCTCTTGTTTTGATAATAAAGCTACCAAAACCTCTTAAATAAACATTGTCCCCACTTTCTAAGGAAGTTTTTACTTCTTCCATAAATGTTTCAACAGTTGCTTGAACATCGCCTTTTTCAATTCCTAATTTTTCTGAAATTTTTGCTACTAAATCAGCCTTCGTCATTATTATATGTTTTAATTTTATTACTATTAATACTTTTAAAAGGGATGCAAATATATGCATTTAATATTCAATATTTCAAACCTAATTCATTAAAATTTAAGATTATAAACGTTTAATTTAGCACTTCGTAGAAATATAATTCATGTCTTTTTCGGAAATTTTAACATACTGGTATTCAGTTAATAAGCGAAATTTGCCTTGGCGAGAAACTCAGAATCCTTATTTTATTTGGTTGTCCGAGATTATTTTGCAGCAAACACAGGTAAAACAAGGGTTGCCATATTATGAAGTTTTTGTAAAACATTTTCCAACCGTTTTTCATTTGGCTAATGCCGATGAAAGTGAAGTGTTAAAATTATGGCAAGGTTTGGGCTATTACTCCCGAGCTAGAAATTTGCATTTTTCGGCAAAGTATATAGTGAATGAACTTAATGGCAAATTTCCCAATACATATAAGGACCTGTTAAAGTTGAAAGGTGTGGGCGATTATACGGCAAGTGCCATAGCCTCGATATGTTTTAATGAACCAGCTGCTGTTGTAGATGGGAATGTATATCGTGTACTCTCCCGATATTTCGGTATTGCTACGCCTATTAATGAAACCAAAGGGATCAAGGAATTTAAGGCTTTAGCTGAAAAATTGATTGACGTTAAAAATCCGGCAATGTTTAATCAAGCCATTATGGAGTTTGGTGCCACCCAATGCACGCCTAAAAACCCAGATTGTTCCGTTTGTCCGTTTAAAGAAAGTTGTGTTGCTTTTAATAAGAACCTCATACAACAGCTTCCTGTTAAATTGAAAAAGCTAAAAGTAAAGAAGCGCTATTTTAATTTTTTGGTATTTCTATCGGAAGATAAAAAAACGAACTTAGAAAAGCGAGAAGGCAAAGGGATTTGGCAAAATTTGTATCAATTTCCGTTAATTGAAACCGATAACGTTGTTGATTATGATGCTTTTCTGAAAATAGTTGGTCAATATTCCGAAGTGAAAAACAAATCTTTTGAGTTGTTACAATATAATGATACACCAAAAATCCATAAGTTATCGCATCAGCATTTATATACAACGTTTTGGATTGTGAATTTGGGTGCTGTAAATGATGGCATTGCTTTCGATAAAATCACATCTTATCCAGTTCCAATTTTGATAGGAAATTTTATAGAATCATTTAATTTTGAATAGTTTAGATAGTTAAATGACAAAAGACTGAAACTATTAAATTTCAGTCTTTTATTTAAATCATAGTTTTTAATTTACTCTATGGCAACACCTTTAGTTTGAACTTTACCATTCCTATTGGAAACCCTGGCATAATAGATGCCCGAAGGCCATAATGAGCTATCTATATAAGTTTTTTTCTTTCTATTTTTATTTTTTAAAAATTTTGTTCTCCCATAGATATCTAATATTCTAATTTTGTAAACTTCTTGCGTAGTGTCCATATTCAAATATTCCTTCTTATTAGTGTTAGTGCCGATTTTACCAGAAATGGGCTGTACAGTATTATTTGAGCTAGTTGTTGGCGCTTCTGCGATATTCAATTCAAGTTGAGAACCGCCAGAACCCGAAATCATACTGAATTGAAAACCATTGTAATTAGGGTCATACCCTTGCAAGAAATACGTGAATTGTTTCCAAGGGCCCCAGCCACAATCATTTTTTATACGAGCTTGAAAACTCAAATTTAAAAAGGGTGCGGCTGTATTACAGTATAATGGCACCACATTACCACTAACTCCACTAAAACTAAAATTACTATAGGGATCTAAAATAAATTCGAAGTTAGAAGGGTTTAAGTATTGATTTCCACTTTGATCTTCAAAATACAAAATACAAGAATCATTTTGCGCATAAATTTTGTTTGGGTCTGGATCAGCACTAAACAAAATTGGCTCAGATGATCCTACAGCAATTGTTTTTGTAATTGGTGGTGCATTTCCACAAGTACCACCTTGCACAAGGGATATGGTAACTAAACCTGTATTGCTACCTACTACACTCATAGCTAAAGTGGGTGTGTTAGTTCCAGAAACATTTACCAAAGATGCGCCTTGAGTAATTGACCAATTATAAGCTGTAGAGGGTTGCGAAGCCCCAAAAGTCGAGCTTCCGAAACAAAGATTAGCATCTCCTGTTATTTTTCTGTAGCCTCCACAAAGATATTCACAATCAGTTGTGGTAATATTATTCCCTTCTATTTCAGCGGCTAGCCAATCACCATTTCTTGTGTTAAAAGTTATGTGCCTATGATTATGACCATCTACAACGTTAAATTCAGTAGAAAAATTATCAAAAGGAGTGTTTTTAGGATTACTTGGTGGACTTGCCCCAACATAACTGCTTTCATAATCTTGATCTCCTAAAGCAACATTATTCTCCCCTATGTCTAATGCACTTGGCGTTGGTATAAATCCAAATCTGTCCCTTACAAACACACCACTTGGTAAACCTGCTGTATCCATTAAAGTAGTGGTATCAAAATAGCCTCCGCCGAAATAATCAAAAGGTAGTATGTTCGGTGGTTGAACTTTTTGGACATCTGTTATGTTAATAGTTACTGGAAAAAGATATAGAACTTTTTTGGTATAAGATATTTTACCTTTATATGCCAAATTTGATGTATCGTAAAGATGTGTTGCTCTTATTTCAAAATCTGCTTTATATCTAGAATGTCCTGGTATTAACCCTAAGGCAGCAATGCCAAATAATTTACTATCCACAAAAGATCCCCCTATAACACCGCCAAGAGGGTTGTATATGAGGCTAAATAAATCACCCCAAAAAGATAGTCCCTTGTTAAAGTCAAAGTCCAAGAGTAAATCTCCACCCCAGAAATTCTGATTGGTTCCACATTCAGAACCATTGCTTAAAGAGACATTTCTTGAATATGTAGGGTATCCATTACTGCCATTAAAACCGCCGTTTTTCAACTCATTATAAAAAGTTGTATGGTCAGTATTTTGCATTACATAACTTAAGTTTGATGTATTTTTTAGCAGTTGTTTAGCTCCTGGCGCATCAAGTAATGATAAATAGTTGGATACTCCAAAACCTATTTCAGCAATGGGTATTATTATTGTATTTCCAAATATTTTTTGGCTAGTACGAATATATTGGTTAGTTAAATGACGATACATAAACTGCATTCCTGATGGTACGTTAGCACCTTGTTGTGGCGCATCATGGGAGATAAACAATCTCGTGTCGTGCCAATTACCATCTTTTTCAATATCCGCCAGAGCATATCGGGCAATTACACCTCCCATACTTTGACCTAAAACTACGTTTTGTTCAAAACTCCCATTGTTCCATTTTTCATTATTTACCCAATCTATTACAGCTTCTAAGGCATAGGCATTACGCTGTAAGTAATCTACACCGTTGTCCCAATCTACATAAATAATATCATAATCTTTAGTAACATCATCCCATATCAGATTTCTTAGATCAGTACTCAGGGATTCTTGTACAAAATCCCTAAAGTCTTCATAGTCAAAATTCCCATTCACTTTTTCAGGCTCTAATACAACGCCTACATCAAAACCCTCTGCTACAATAAGTGGTCTTGTAATTCTGGTATTGCCATCTATTAGGTCGCAAGTAAGGCGTACCTGACCAAACTCCCCGAGATAAGCTTTGTTTGCTGTAATGGTTTGTGCCCGCAAAGGGTTGTTTCCTCCTTGCGTTTTCGCTGTGCTATTTTTGGCGCTCCCTCCACCGTAATAGGGTACGGTGTTTAATCCTTCTTGAATCTTTATTCGCGATCTACAATACAATGCAGAACCATTGGTAAGGTTTAGTTTATAGGTCCATGTTTTTACACCAGAACCGGTGTAGGTTATGTTTGTGTTTTGATTAAAAGGTATGGTAACATACCCTTGCCCATTATCAAAATTTATTTGAACACTCTGTATTTGGCTTTGATGGTTTGAGTAAAACGTGCTTGAAGGTAATTTTACGGTTAAGTTATGCCCTTTATAAACTTTAATAGCTGGCGCCATAGCAAAAGTTTGCCGTTCTTGATAAGGGTTTTGCCAAATACCGTTGCTATACTTATCGTAAAACTGATTGTTACTGTAGGTAAGTTTACCATTAACGGTAGCATTATCTATAAATGTGGCATATTTAAAATACAAACCACCAATACTAATAACATTAAACGTTCTGCTGTTTTTAAGGTTTGTACTATAGTCTTGGGGCGTTACAAATCCTGTTGATACGTTTCTAATTCTGCTACTTAACAGCGTGTTGTAAATTTGCCGTACCGTTTCTGTGTTGGTATATGTACTATCTGTAAGTGTACCATTTAAAGGCTGGTACATTTGTAAATTCCATACCATAATCCAATAAAATACCATGAGGCACGTTATTTTTATTTAGTGGGGAAAACATAGTTGTCATTTGTGTTGCAAAAGACATATTGGTCTCTACTTGGCATACTGCACATTGTGATAATAGCAGTAAGGTTAGAAATACTGTAAAATTCTTCATAATTTTGAAAATTGAATTAAATAATTGTGAGATATTATTTGATTTGTAATGTGAAAGACTGCTTACCTTGTAAGTGGTCTTTCTTTTTTATCTATTTAATTTATCATTGGCATATTTTTTAAATGTTATATATCATGTCAAAACGACCTTCTCTAACTTCAACAATTTCTCCCAAACTGTTTTTTGCATTAAACCAAAATGTCCCGCTTATAATAAACTTATCTGGGTCATGGTGGGTTATAGTAAGCTCTCCAGTTACGGCATTATTTGTAGTAAAATATGTTGGAGATGGGGGTGAGTTTGAGCCGATTGTGTATTCACCAGTCCTACTATTTACATTGCTATTAAATGGAGTATTTAATATATAAGTTTGACCTATCTCAAATGAGGTATTGTTAAAAAAAACAATAATCTTGTAGCTAATATCATTAAATTCATTAGAAAGTACTAAACCAAAATTTTCTCTTGCTAAATAGTTTAGTGTTAGTCTTTTATTAGGTAAATGCACCTCCCCATTAACCAAGCACCCCGCAGTATTAGCACCAAATTTAGTAGCAGGAGGTAATTGGTCTATGGGTGCAATAGGTGTGTTGTCGTCATCGTTTTTGCAGCCACCTAAAATAAGTAATGCGGTAAGTAATACATACGTTAAATGTTTCATAGTTTTTATCTGTTGTATATCATGTCAAAACGACCTTCCCTAATTTCAATTTTAGTATTTTCACTATTAATAGCATCAAACCAAAAAGTACCACTCATTATAAATTTTTCCATATTAATAAACGTGATAGTTAGTTCTCCATTTACGATTGGAGTGGTTGAATAGTAGTTTGGAGAAGGATATGACTCCGCGTTTATTAGATATTCCCCAGTAGCAGCATTCTCTCCAAATTCAATATTCAACGGATAAGTATTGCCCTGAACTAACGAAACATCGTAAACACTAATTAATATTGTATAAATAATATCATTTGTTTTATGAGATATCTTTAATGTAAAGTCTTCTAAATTTATATAGTTAAACGACAAAGGCTGTAGGCTTTTATTATTAGGTAAATGCACCTCCCCATTAACCAAGCACCCCGCAGTATTAGCACCAAATTTAGTAGCAGGAGGTAATTGGTCTATGGGTGCAATAGGTGTGTTGTCGTCATCGTTTTTACAGCCACCTAAGATAATTAGTGCGGTAAGTAATACATACGTTAAATGTTTCATAGTTTTGTTTTTAAATGTTATATATCATGTCAAAACGACCTTCTGTAACTTCTATAATTTCGCTTTCATCAATAGTTACATTAACAACAACACTATCATTGAGTTTATATAAATGGTCGAACTTAGCATCAAACCAAAATGTGCCGCTCAAAATAAAATTATCAGCATCATGATGCGTGATTGTTACTTCTCCAATAACAGTTACTGTTGTTTGGTAATGCATTTCAAAAAGATTAGGAAGCGGGTTTTGGGAATAATACCATCCAAAACTGGAACTACCATCTATTTCTTGTTTTAATTGATAGGTTTTTCCAACTTCTAATTCTGTATTGCCTATATATATATATATATATACTTTGTAAAAAACATCATCAATTTCTTTTGAAATAGATAGCGCAAAGTCTTTTCTTCCTAAGTAATTTAGTGTTAGTCTTTTATTAGGTAAATGCACCTCCCCATTAACCAAGCACCCCGCAGTATTAGCACCAAATTTAGTAGCAGGAGGTAATTGGTCTATGGGTGCAATAGGAGTATTGTCATCATCGTTTTTACAGCCACCTAAAATAAGTAGCGTAGTGAATAATAAATGCATTAAATTTTTCATAGTTTTATGTTTTAAATGTTATAATATCAATAAAAAGCGAACGTGCTTTAAGTCTTTCTTAAAGACTAGTGCTATAAATTATGCAAGGATGTTTATTATAGAGCATTAAGCTCATATTGAGAGAGAGAGAGAGAGAGAGAGAGATGCTACGCCTTGATTAGTATTTTTAATACACTAGTGCATTAAAATTGATTGGAAACCTTGAATTTTTCCCTTAAAGAACGTATAACACTAACTCATTACATCAAAATTGCACTCTTTTATTTTGTAAGAGAATAACAAGACGAATATACGAATAAACTAATCACATGGTTTCTAAAATTTCTAAATAAAATTTTATCTGGGAATTTCTATGCTTTATTTAATAATACCCTCTAAGAACTTATAGGGTTAAATACTGCAAGAAAAAGGATGTTATTTGCTTCATTTTAAAAAATAGTTACTTATCTCTTATTTTTTTATTAATTTTAGAAAAGAGAAAAGCAATTCTTTACTTTTGCGCTCATTAAAAAATCAGAAATTATGGCAGGAACATTGAATAAAGTAATGTTGATAGGGAATTTAGGAGATGAAGTTAAAATGCATTATTTTGAAGGTGGTGGTTGCATTGGGCGTTTCCCGATTGCAACTAGCGAAACATATACAAGTAAGCAAACCAACGAGCGTATTACAAATACCGAATGGCATAATATAGTGGTGCGTAATAAAGGGGCCGAAATTTGCGAAAAGTACCTAAGTAAAGGCGATAAAGTTTATGTTGAAGGACGTATTAAGACCAGAAAATGGACAGACGATAAAGGAAATGATAGATATTCCACAGAAATACAATGTACAGATTTTACGTTTTTAAGCACCAAAAAAGAAAGTGGTAACAATGCTGGAAATACAGCAACGCCATCAACGCCTTCAAACCCTGTTGCGAAAGAGCCAACTCCAAATCAATCTACATCTGAAGATAACGACGATCTTCCTTTTTAATATATAATACACTCAAGTTTAACTAAAACCAAAAGTATTTGGACCCAGAGCCTCCCAGTTTGCAAGCTTTAATTATAGCAATTGATGTTTCAATTGTTTCAGGTTTTATATTACTGTTTTTATTGTTGTGCTGTTCTGCGCTCATATCTGGAGCAGAGGTAGCGCTTTTTTCTTTGACTAGAACAGATATTGATAATCATGCTAATCCAGAAAATAGAAAATTTAAAATTATTCTGGAACTTTTAGAACGTCCTAAAAAATTATTGGCAACCATATTAGTAGCCAATAATTTTATAAATATAGCTGTAGTTATTTTGTTCGCTTATTTAGGCGATTTTCTATTTAGAGGTATAGCAAACCCAACGCTTAAATTTGTGCTAGAGGTTGTTGTTGTTACGTTTTTGATTTTATTGTTCGGAGAAATTTTACCCAAGATTTATGCCAGCAGAAATAACTTGAAGTTTGCCGGTTTTATGGCGTATCCTCTAAAAGTTCTGGATTTTCTTCTGTCGCCAATAAGTCTCCCAATGCGGGGCGTAACCTTGGCAATTCATAAAAAGCTAGGGCGTCAAAAGTCTAATCTTAGTGTCGATCAGTTATCTCAAGCTTTAGAACTTACAAGCGACGAAGATACTTCAAGAGAAGAGCAAAAGATATTACAGGGCATTGTGTCTTTCGGAAATACAGATACAAAACAAGCCATGCGCCCGCGAATTGATATTTTCGCATTAAATATTGAGCAAAAGTATGCTGAAATATTGCCTGAAATTACAGAAAATGGGTATTCCAGAATTCCTGTTTATGAAGAGAATGTAGATAACATAAAAGGGATTCTTTATGTAAAGGATTTATTGCCATATATAGATAGAAAACAATTTGATTGGGTAAGCTTATTGAGAGAACCGTTTTTTGTGCCTGAAAACAAAAAGTTGGATGATTTAATGGCAGAATTCCAGGAGAAAAAAGTGCATTTGGCAGTCGTTGTAGATGAATACGGAGGGACTTCTGGGTTAATTTCTTTAGAAGATATTATTGAGGAAATAGTTGGAGATATCAGTGATGAGTTTGATGATGAAGATTTGAAATACTCTAAATTAGACGACAAAAATTATGTCTTTGAAGGTAAAACGGCACTTAAGGATTTCTACAAGGTTTTAAAAGTTGAAGACGATACTATTTTTGAAAATGAAAAAGGCGAAGCAGAAACCATAGCTGGTTTTGTTTTAGAAATTTCAGGAAGTTTCCCGAAGTTGCAATCTAAAATATTTTTTAGAGATTACGTTTTTACAATAGAAGCATTGGATAAAAAACGTATTAAACGAGTTAAAGTTAGTATTAATTAATATGAAAATTAAGTTTAGTTTTTTCTGTGTTTTACTTTTGGTTTTATCATCATGTGATGACGATTATGTGCCCAAACCAAAAGCCTTTTTAAGACTGGATTATCCAAAAGCAACTTACAAAAAAACAAAACTACCTAAAATGCCAGTTGCTTTTGAAATGAGCAGTTTGGTAAATAATGTTACCACTAAAACTATTTCTGGTTCAACCGAAAGTTACGGTGCAAATCTGGAATATAAACCTTTAAAAGCTACCTTGTTTTTAACTTATAAAGGGATACATAAAGATAAAACTAAGTTAAAGGATTTTCTAATAGATGCGCAGAAACTGACTTTAGAGCACACCAAGAAAGCTGATGAAATCCCTGTATATCCCTATGAAAACAAAGAGCGCAGAGTTTACGGAAAACTATCGGAAGTTAAGGGTGATGCGGCATCTTTGGTGCAATTTTATGTTACGGATAGCGTGAATCATTTTTTAACGGGTTCGTTATATTTCAATGTGAAGCCAAATTATGATTCTATTTTGCCAGCGGCTGATTATTTGCAGAAAGATATTCAAAGGATAATAGAGACACTTGAATGGCAATAAAAAAAGCTTCCCTAAAATAGAGAAGCTTGTTATCATTTTGTTGCTTTTAAAACCTAGGCTTTTTTAGCACAACATTCTTTTTTGCAATCTGCCTTACAGGCAGTTTTCTTAGCTTTATCTTTAGCGCAACAAGCTTTTTTACAGTTCGCAGCACATGTTTTTGTCGCAGAAAAGTCCTCTACGGTTTTCATATCGCTAACCTTGTATAAATCTGCAACACTAGTAACGGTGTTTTCAAGAGATTCAGGATTTACTTTAGCTTCATCATATTCTACCATTGCAAGTTTTTTATCAAAATCGACCTTAGCAAATTTCACACCTTCCATTTTTGCGATTTTCTTTTCAATTGAAGCAGCACAGCCAATAGCGCAAGTCATGCCTTCAACTGTAAATTCAGCTTTTGCATAAGTTGCATTTGGGTCTAGTTCTTTTGTTTCGCTAGTACTTTCAACCTCAACAGTTTTTACTTCGGGTTTAGTTTCGTTTTTACAGCTTACAACTAAAAGCGTTACAAGCGTAATTCCTAAAATATATTTTATTGTTTTCATAATTTATATGTTTAAAACTTAATGATACAAAACTACTAAATAATGCTGTTTATTGCCTTAAAAATTCCACATTTGTGATATAAATAACACTAGATCCACATGTCGGGAAATTCCATAAAATGGGTATATCTGATTATTCTTTCTATCATTTGGGGGAGTTCCTTTATTCTCATAAAAAAGGGACTTATTGGCTTAACCCCTGTTCAGCTAGGTGCTATAAGGGTTGTTTTTACTGCTATATTTCTGTTTATTGTTGGCTTCAACCGTATAAAAACGATTGCTTTAAAAGATTGGAAATGGGTAGCTTTGACTGGATTGTTGGGCACTTTCTTTCCAGCGTTTCTATTTGCATTTGCTGAAACTGAAATAGATAGTTCGGTAGCTTCAATCTTAAATTCATTAGTCCCTTTAAATACCATTATTTTAGGATTTGTAATTTTTAAAATAAATTCTACCAAAAGACAAATTTTAGGGGTTCTGGTTGGTTTAACAGGAACATTGTTACTCATTTTGAATGGTGCTTCCTTAAATCCGGATCAAAATTATCTGTATGTTAGCTATGTCATCATTGCGACATTTATGTATGCTGCGAGTGTGAATATTTTAAAACGCCACTTGCAAAACATGAACGCTTTAACCATTGCTGTTGGGAATTTTGCCGTTATTTTTATCCCAGCGTGCTTGATACTTGTAGCTTCAGGATTTTTTAAAGAAGAAGCGCTAAGTGCTCCAACACTAAAACCTGCATTGTTTTACATGCTATTACTTTCTCTGTTCGGGACAGCAATAGCCAAAGTATTATTTAATAAACTGGTGCATATTTCAACACCAGTATTTGCATCATCTGTTACGTATGTAATGACGATTGTAGCGGTTTTTTGGGGCATCTTAGATGGTGAGCGCTTTGGAATATTACAAGCGGTTGCGACCATAATCATTTTAATAGGTGTGTATTTAGCACACAAGCGAAAATGATTTAAAGGTAATTAAGTGCTTATAAATTATTTAAATTCAATTTTTTTCACGAAATTTAAGTGCTTTAACCCTTTGAAATATGAAAAATTTAATCCTTCCCATTCGTTTTGGTTTAGTGACTAGTGCTGTTTTAATTGCCTACTTTTTAGTATTATCGTTGTTTAACAAGCATATAAATCCGGCATTTAGTTTGGTGAATGCAGCCATAACATTATTCGGGATTTATGAAGCTGTTAAAATTAGTAAATTGCAATATCCCGAGGCGTTTTCGTATGGCGAGGGTTTTAAAACAGGAATTATAACAGGCTCTGTTGCCACTTTAGTATTTACCTTCTTTTTTCTGTTTTATGCTACCGAAATAAGTCCTAGTTTTTTAACAAATTTATTAGAAAATATCAATTGGGATTTTCAATCTAATATTGGGCTTGTTGTATTTGTAGTCTGCATTATGGGTCTGTCAACCACAGTAGTATCTTCGCTTACAGTCATGCAACTTTTTAAAAAGAGTAATAATCACGTTGAAAATAAGTAAAACGTTTGTAGATTAATTAATTAGAAGTATATTTGCACCCGCCTTGAGTAAATTAAGGTGTTTTTGAATATAATTTAATTAATAAAAACGTTACGCTATGTACGCAATTGTAGAGATAGCAGGGCATCAATTTAAAGTTGAAAAAGACCAAAGAGTTTTTGTTAATCGTTTACAAACTGAAGAAGGTAAGAAAGTAGATTTCGATAACGTTCTTTTAATTGGAGATGGTGACAATATAACTGTAGGCGCCCCCGCTATAGACGGAGCTCAAGTAGGAGCCAAAGTCTTAAAGCACCTTAAAGGTGATAAAGTAATAGTTTTCAAAAAGAAAAGACGTAAAGGTTACCGTGTTAAAAATGGACACAGACAATCTTTAACTGAAATCGTGATTGAGAATATTGCAACTTCTGGAGCTAAGAAAGCTGCCCCTAAAAAGGAAGTTAAAAAAGCTGAACCAAAAGTAGAAGCGAAAGCTGCTGCTGCTCCTAAAGCTGAAAAAGCGGCGCCAAAAGCTGCTGCTAAAAAAGCAACCGGGAAAGCGGATGATTTGAAAAAGATTGAAGGTGCTGGGCCTAAAGCTGCGGAAGCATTAGTAAATGCAGGTTTAGATACTTTTGCCAAAGTTGCAGAGGCGAAACCGGAAGCATTAAATACTATTCTTTCTGAAGCAAGTTCAAGATTATCCCATATCGTTACAGATACATGGCCAAAGCAAGCAAAATTAGCTGCTGATGGTAAATGGGATGAGCTTAAAGAATTACAAGACAGATTAGATGGTGGTATTGAAAAGTAATTTTCAAACTACTAAGTTTAACACAATAAAATCGAAATAAAATGGCACATAAAAAAGGAGTCGGAAGTTCGAAAAACGGTAGGGAATCAGAATCGAAACGCTTAGGTGTTAAGATATTTGGTGGACAAGCTGCATTAGCTGGAAACATTATCGTTAGACAAAGAGGAAATACACATCACCCAGGTGAGAACGTGTATTCTTCTAAAGATCACACATTACACGCCTATGTTGATGGTGTTGTAAAATTCACAAAGAAAAAAGACAACAGATCTTATGTTTCTATTGAGCCTTTTGAGGTTTAAGAACTAATTTTCTTTACAAGTAAAACAAACCCTTTCTGGAAACAGAGAGGGTTTACTTTTTTAAAATATCTCGAACAATTTTTAAATGATGCTTTGTATGTATTTCCAAAAAACGAAGTGTTTGTTCTTTTGATAACATCCCAAAAATATGATGTATAAAATGTGATGTTTTGGGTAAAGGTTTCACGTTTTCAATTTGTGCTCTTGCGGTTTTTAATTGCTGGAACAAATCCTCTGTTGAGATAAAATCAGGAGGCAAAACAATTTTGGGGGCCTTAGCTTTTCCTCTGGGAATGTAGCACAAAGGAAATAATAGCATTCGAGTAAAATTAAATTCTTTTTTGTATTTGTTAGGATTTGTCTTAATCAAAACCCTACAAACAGCGTTTGTTACTTTTAGTGCATGGTCCAATTGCCAACCTACAGTAACTTGGGAAACAATAGTGTTTGTTGTGTCTTTAAAAGGAATATGTTGCTCTATTTCTGATAGAAGATGATGTAGTAGTTTTATTTTTTTATGCTCCATAGGCTAATTTAGGTATAAAAATGAAAAAAATAAAAATGCACAAATGAAAATAAATTAGTAACTTTAGATATTGCATTTGCAATTAGCGATTATGTTTCACTTTAAAATTTGTGCTTATGCTTCCGTTTAGATCAGAAATTAGAAATTCCCCAGCAAAACCAACAATCAAGATTTTTTTGAGTGATGAATCTTTAGATGTCAGAATTAAAAAACACCTAGAACATTTCAAAGAAATTGAAGAAATCGAAATACGGGAAAGTATTGGTCAAAATAGAGGTAATGAAAATATTACCGTGTTTTTGAAAGATGATGTTGATATCAATAAATTTAAACAATCTATTGATTCTAGTTTGTGGTGGTATTTTGAGGAAGATATGGTGGATGAGTAAAACTCTTTTTATTTCAATAAACTAAACAGTATTATTATGCGTTCTCATAAAATGAGGACGTTATTTTATATATTTCTATTTTCAGTATTTTTCTGTACTGCGCAATCAAATTCAAAACCAAAAACAATCCATGTATTTGTGGCTTTGTGCGATAACGTCAATCAAGGTATTGTACCAGTACCAGCAAAATTGGGAAATGGGCAAGACCCTAAGAATAACCTGTATTGGGGAGCAATGTATGGCGTGGAAAGTTATTTTAAAAGAAGTAAAGATTGGGTATTTATATCTACCGTAACAAAACCTGAAACTCATATTTTAGAACGTGTTTTGTTTAAGCATAAAACGACCAACACCTATTTGCTGGCAGATGCCTATGATGGGAAATTTATTAAAAACACTACTAAAGCCTTTTTAGAAGCTACTGCGGGACGACATGGTATTGTAATTACCAAAAGAGCACAAAAATTAAAGTTTGGTGGTAGTTCTAATCTGTTAGCTTATATTGGGCATGACGGATTAATGGAGTTTGATGTCTCCGGGGAATTTAAACCAATTGATACCGAAAAAAGAGATGCTATAATTTTAGCATGTGTGAGTAAAGATTATTTTAAACCTTATCTTGAGCAGACAAAAGCCAATCCCTTGGTTTGGTCAACTGGTTTAATGTCGCCCGAAGCTTACACTTTAAAATGGGCTTTGGATGGTTGGGTTTTGAATGAAACGGATTTACAAATTAGAGAACGTGCGGCAAAGGCGTATCATCATTATCAAAAATGTGGTATTAATGGCGCAAAACGATTGTTGGTTACTGGCTATTAAGGCTTCCTGTTTGCAGATAGACCATCACATCATTAATACACGTTTTTAGGTTCTTTTTAATTTCAGATTCCCAAAACCTAAAGACTGTAAATCCCATGCCTTCCAATTGTTTGTTTACTTCCCAATCGCGTTGCATATTGCGTTCTATTTTAGGAATCCAGAAACCACGGTTTGTTTTTAGTTTTTGTTTGCGCTCATCCCAGTTATAGCCATGCCAAAATTCGCCATCTATAAAAATAGCCAGTTTGTATTTTTTAATGGAAACATCGGGTTTCCCTGGTAGCGTTTTACTATCCACACGGTAACGAACATTTTTACGCCACAATGCTTTACGGAATTGTAGTTCTGGTTTTGTGTTCCTGCCCCTGATCTTGCTCATGATTTTTGAGCGTTTCTTAGTGGTGTAGAAACCAGATTCCTCATTGAATCTTGGGACTTTTATTTTCTTATATTCGTAATCCATAAACTATTCTAATATAAGAATTTCATGAGCGATTCAAAAAACAAATATCTTGACTTTGTATCTGATGAACATTTTTTACAATGTATTTCTAATTTGTATCAATCATATTTAGAAGCAAAGAAAGAATTTACAAAATCAAAGTTTTATAACAATAAGGTTGATGTTTTCAAGTTGACATTTGATTCTAAATTTAATGAAATTTCCGAAGAAGACTTGTTAAAATTAGAATGGCCCGACAAATTGATAAGTCTGTAAATAATGCCATTGGAACTTTCCATGAGGAAGTTTTAGGCGGCGTTAAAGGTTATTCTAATGGAAAATTTAGTGGTTATGACATAAAAGCTGATGACGATTCTATTTTTGCTGAAGTAAAGAACAAAATGCTAAAATGAACAATAGAAATATCTTAGATGAGATAACCTTTGAGAATTTCTATCATTATGATGGTTTTGAAACCTTAAACAGCTAAAGCCTTTAATTCATTTTCTTTAAGTTCTTTATTTTCATGAACTTTATTTAAAAACGAAATAATAGAGTAACCGATTTCTTTAGCGAGATTTACAGGAACTGCGTTACCTATTTGTTTGTATTGTTGAGAAACGGAACCTTCAAAATGCCAGTTGTCTGGAAAAGTTTGAATTCTGGCATATTCCCTAACAGTAAAAGGTCTGGTTTCATCTGGATGACAGCGCTCAGTTTGTTTTTGGGCTGGACTACAAGTTAAAGTTAAACTTGGCTCATCCCAACCTATTCTTCTTGCCATTCCAGTTTTTCCTCCACCTAAATAAAAGCTTTTTCCCATATATTTTTTTTGAATTTCAAGAGGCAAGTCTCTCCAATAGCCTTTCGGTGGTACTAAATCAAGTATTTCTTTTTTATGTTCAGGGTATTTTGAACCTTCTGATTTAGGAACTTTGCAATTATATAACGCTCCTTTTTTAAGTGCATCGACTAAATTATATATCTTTTTATGAGGTTTTGGATATTCATATTTAACATCAATATCCTTTCTAATACCAACCAGAATTATGCGTTCTCTTTTTTGAGGCACTCTATAATTAATTGCTTTTAAAACTTTAACAGGAACTACATTATATCCAATTTCATCGAGTATTGAAATCATACCTTCTAATGTTTTGCCTTTTTCGTGGCTTAATAAACCTCGAACATTTTCTCCGATACAAATAGACGGGTTTACTTCTTTTACCGCTCTGGCAAATTCATAAAACAAAGTCCCTCTGGCGTCATTTAACCCAAGTTTTTTTTCAGCATAACTGAATGCCTGACAGGGAAAACCACCAGTTACCACATCAACTTTTTTGTTGTATTTTTTAAATGTGAAATCTTTGATATTTCCTTCTAATACATTCCAATTTGGACGATTCTTTCTTAAGGTTTGGCAAGCCCATTTGTCAATTTCATTTAGAGCAACACATTTCAATCCAGCTTGTTCCATGCCTACCGCTAGTCCACCAGCTCCTGCAAAAAGTTCTAAAACTGAATAATCATTGTGTGGTTTGATAAAGTTTGAGACTTCATCGGTTTCATCTATATTAAATAAATTCCCTAGCAACAATTGAACATCTTTTTTATGATAAACCCTGTAATTAGAAACAGGCTCTCTTACTGCTTTTAAGATACCTTCATTATCCCATCTTCTCAGTGTTTCTTTACATTTTCCAACTAGTTCTGCTGTTTCAGCTAAGGATAAATATTCTTTCATAACCACGTTACTAAACATTATACAATGGTTATAAATTTAATCTAAAAAGTAGCACCACCAAACTAAATTCAGTCAATCGTAAATTTATTTAAAAAGGGAAGGCATCTTAGAGAAACAAATATTTACAAATGGATTCCTGCCTTTATAAGAATGACAAAAAGCAAAAGATATGAGCCCGCCCCCCTTTTCGGGGGCAACCCGCCAGACAGGAAAGCAGTCACCGAAAATACTATTTTACATTTGGCCACGTTTTCTTAACTTTGTATCACAAACTAAATAAACTTTGTCGTTGAACCTACAGGACATTCCGCGTGTAAAAACGATTACAAAATCTGATTTCTTAGAGCATTATTTTAAGCCTCAGAAACCTGTTGTTATTGAGCGTTTTATTGAAGATTGGCCTGCCTACAACAAATGGAGCCTAGACTACATGAAGGCTATTGGAGGCAATATTACCGTGCCGCTTTACGATGATAGACCTGTAGATTATAAAGATGGTTTTAACCAACCGCACGCTAAAATGAAGTTGGCTGATTATGTGGATTTGTTAAAAACTGAGCCTACAAAATACCGTATTTTTTTATGGAACGCGCTTAAGGAAATTCCGCAATTACAAAAAGATTTTACATTTCCTGATTTTGGTTTACGGTTAATGAAAGGTATGCCTATGTTGTTTTTTGGTGGACGGGATTCGCATACGTTTATGCATCACGATATAGATTTGGCCAACATTTTTCATTTTCATTTTGAAGGCAGAAAGCAATGTATTTTGTTTGACCAATCGCAAAATGATTATCTCTATAAAATACCTCATTCTTTAATTACCCGAGAGGATATAGATTTTAATAATCCTGATTTTGAAAAATGGCCCATGCTCAAAAAAGCTAAAGGGTATAAAACAGAGCTTAATCATGGCGAAGTGTTGTATATGCCCGAAGGTTATTGGCATTATATGCGGTATATTACTCCAGGATTTTCAATGAGTTTACGTGCTATTGCTAGGAATCCTAAAAATTTCAGTAAAGCAGTTTACAACGTATTTGTGATGCGTAATTACGATAATTTAATGCGACGCATTAAGGGGCAAAAATGGATTGACTGGAAAAATGAACAGGCTATTTTAAGAACTCACAAGCATTTGTAAATAAAATCTTTGAAGTTATAAAACTTATAATATCTTTGCCCACTCAAATAAAAAACTCAAATCATGCAAAAATTAATTTTATTATTAGCTTTAGTAAGTGTTTCTTTTATAGACGCACAAGCCTTTATTGGTAAAAACGATAACAAATTTCAAGTTGGTGCAAATCTTCAAGACAATGGTACCGGTATTAATATTAGTTATGACTTCGGAATTGGCGAGAATATTTCGATAGGTTTATCTTCGACCTATTTATTGGGTGTAAATGACGCTTTAAAAAACAATATGGTTGACGCTTTGAACGCTGAATTCGATAATCGCTTTGATGTTAGAGCTCGTTTTAATGCTAACTTAGGAAACGTTATTAATGTTGATGAAAATTTTGATGTGTATCCTGGTTTAAGTCTTGGACTTAAAAACTTTGGTGGTCATTTAGGAGCACGTTATTTTTTCACTGATGGTTTTGGTATTTATACTGAATTAAATGCGCCATTCGCAAAGTACAAATCTGGTGCCTTAACTGCTGCTGAAATGCTTCACAATCAGTTTACAGTTAATTTAGGTGCTTGCTTTAATTTATAGTAAGACTGAATTTTAAAAAACCAAAAAAGCGGGTTAAGTAGTGTACTTAATCCGCTTTTTAAGGATTTACCCGAAAAACTCATTCGCTTTTTCGTACACAAGATGCGATTCCCAGCCTCTATAGAGCAGATAATCGATTAATTTTTTCTTTTTTTTGTATTTGTTGGGTTCCGTAATCGAATTCGCCTTTTTTTCGGCTAAACTATTGAAAACCCCGACATACTCCTCATTATCTATTTCCGCAAGTGCCTGATTTATATTAACTTTGCCTATGTCTTTTTGCTTTAGTTCATAAGTTAATCGACGACGGCCCCAAGCCTTAATTCTAAACTTACCGCTTACAAATGTTTTGGCAAAACGTTCTTCATTAAGAAAGTTATGTTCAAGCAGATGTACCATTATCACATCTATGGCTTCAGGAATCATTTGCATATCCCTAAGCTTTTGTCTAACCTCTTTATGGCAACGTTCTTGATACGCACAGTAATACTCCAGTTTTTTGGTGGCTTCTTGTACCGTATATGTTTTTTTGGTTTGCATAGGCACATCAAAAATAACAATTGAAATTGATAAAAACATTAAATTTTATAGATCCAAATCTAAATTTAAAAACTTAACGATTATGAAAAAGATTATTTGTTTAAAACTACCTGCTTTTTTAATTGCAATTTTTTCTGCAGTATCTTTTGGGTATGGGCAAAGTATATTTACAAATTCAGTAACAGGTACTGATCCGGGTTTAACAAGTCCTTATACGACAGGGCAAATAGTGAATGCCAATATTACTGCTACTGGAATTTCTAGAGGATCTGGAATTACTGGAAGAGCAGCCAATAATAGATATAATGCTATAAACTGGAACAGCCCCTCAATCGATAATACTGATTATTTTGAATTTACACTATCTCCAAATGCATTATACGAAATTGATTTTGTAAGTTTTGTATATACCGGGCAAGCATCTGGAACAGGTCCAACAAATTTTGTTTTTAGAAGTAGTTTAGATGGTTATACAGCTAATATAGGAACTCCTACGGCAGGTGGCACAACAATAAATCTGTCTTCAAGTACTTACCAAAATATTACAAGCGCAATAACCTTTAGATTTTATGGGTGGGGAGCTAGTAGTCCCATTGGAACTTATAGTATTAATGATTTTATATTTAACGGCAATGTTGGTCTCATTGGAACTTGTTCGTTGCCAACTGTAACTTGGACTGCTGGTGCTTGGTTACCTATAAGTGGCCCCACAATAAATACCCCTGTGGTAATTGCTGATAATTATAACACAAGTATTAACGGTAATTTTAGAGCATGTACTTTAACTGTTGATACTGGATATACATTAACCGTCAATAACAATTCTTATGTTGAGGTAGAAAATGATGCCATAATAGATGGCACAATAATAGTAGAATCCCAAGGAAATTTTGTTCAAAATGATAGTAATGGCTCATTTACCTTAAACGGATCTGGTGTTGCAAGAGTAAATAAACAAACAGCAACAAAAGCAGAATGGTATTATTACACATATTGGAGTTCTCCTGTTGTTGGAGCAACTGTTTGGGATGTTTTTCCTAATGTAGATTACGGCAGACGTTTTTGGTTTAACGCTGCAAACTTTGTTGATACTAATGGTAATGATATTGACGACAATGGTGATGATTGGCAAATTGCCAATGGAACGATGGATCCTGGAGTTGGGTATGCTGTGACAGAAGCTCAATTATTTGTATCTCCTGGAACAGGAACAGCATCTTTTGAAGGAGAGTTCAATACTGGAGACATTCCAGTAAACATCACTTTAAACGTTGCTAATACTGGCGTAAATTGGAACTTTATCGGAAACCCCTATCCTTCAGCTATAGATTTTATAGCCTTTCAACAAGCAAATTCTAGCATTATAGATGGCGCGGCATATTTTTGGTCGCAAGCTCGACCACTTGACGCTCTTAACCCTGGTAATCAAGGCTTAAACTTCAACCTAAATGATTATGCTACATTTACTATTGGAACTGGAGGAACAGCTGGAGGAACAACAATAGTGCCAACTGGGTATGTTGGTTCAGGGCAAGGATTTTTTATTCCAGCGTTAAATAGTGGTACAGCAACATTTACCAATGCTATCCGAATGGCAGATGCTACTAGCAATAGTCAATTTTTTAAGGGATCAATTACTAAAAAATCTTCTCTTAGTAATGAAGAAAATAAGCTATGGATCAATTTAACCTCTGGCAACGGAGTTTTCAATCAAATTTTAGTTGGTTATGTTGATGGCGCAACAGACTTAAATGATGGCTTGTCTTATGATGCTCCTAAATTACTTACTCAAGATTTTGCAGCGGCACTTTACACAGCAATGGATACAGATTTGAAAAAATATGTTATTCAAGGTAAGCACGTTAATAGTATTGATAAAAATGAAGTCATAAAACTTGGGTTTAGCACTAATATTGAAGTTGCTACAATTTACAAATTGTCTGTTGCTCAATTTGAGGGGGAATTCCTTAATACTAATTCGGTTTTCTTATTAGACAAATTGCTGCATAAAATACACAACTTAACAGATAGTGATTATTCATTCACCTCAGAAACTGGCGAATTCAATGATCGTTTTGAAATCGTATTTAATGAGCATGCATTACTGTCAACTGATGATTTTGCTTCAAACCCAGATAATTTAACTATTGTTGAATTAGAAAATAACAACGTTAAATTTAGCACAACACATTCCACACTAAAATCTATCGCTATTTTTGATTTATTGGGTCGGGAACTTTACAATTTAAAAGGCCATTTTAATTCTGAAACTTTTAGGCTAGCAAACCTAAAGAGTTCAATTTACATAGCTAAGGTTCAACTATCAAACGGAAGCAGTATTTCTAAAAAATTCTTCAAAAAGTAATCATTATCTTTCAGTAAAAATGTATTTCATCGATTAAACATGTCTTTTAATCTATGTTTTTTACAAAACTATTTTCTGGTTTAAGAAATATATTTTAGCTTTGACTATATTATATACTGTAGTTTTAATAATTACAATTTAATATTGTTTTTAATATTACTAAAAGAAAGCCCCCCTTTCTAGTATTAAAGCTTAACCCGATGAAAAAAATTACTTGTTTAATAGCATTACTTCTTGCTTATAATTTTAATTTTGGACAAACTACTCTAGCCGCAGGAGATATTGTTGTTACTGGATTTAATTCAGATAACAACCTAACCCCTCCAAATATGGGAGAGCATTTTAGTTTTGTTCTTTTGGTAGATGTAGAAGCATCTACTGTGGTTAAATTCACAGATAAAGCTTGGTTATCAACTAACACTTTTAGAACGGGAGAAGGAATTTTAACATGGACAGCTGATACTTACATTCCTTGTGGCACAGAAATAATCGTGGATAATTCTACAAGCCTGTCTGCTTCATCTGGAACAATTGTGAGTACGTTTGGAACTTTTGCCTTAAATGCCACAAATGGCGATCAAATCCTGATTTATCAAGGCACAGAGGCTTCTCCTACTTTTATCAATGCTATACATTTTGGAAATACCAATGGATGGTCAACCATAAGTAATTCTAATAATACATCACTACCTACAGGTCTTACAGATGGTACAAACGCCGTGAATTTTGGCGATTTCGAAAATGGAGATTATGGATGTAGTGTTACAAGTGGAAATTCAGCTATTTTGTCAGCCACAACAAATGTTTCAAATTGGACCCTTACAGATAGCCCTTTATCCTCTATTGGTGGCTGTGCATACACATGCGACCCTTGTTTTACAACCGCGACATGGGATGGTACATCTTGGAACATAGCGCCTACTATAGACAGAAAAGCAGTTATTGATGACGACTACGATACAAGCACAAATGGTAACTTTACTGCATGTAGTTTAGACATTAATAATGGCGCCATTTTGAATGTTGCAGATAACACTTATGTGGAAGTTGAAAACAATGTCGATGTAGATGATGGTGAAATTACCGTACAAAATCATGGTGCATTCGTTCAGAATAATGATAGTGCTACTTTTACCTTAGGAGTAAGTGGCTATGCCACAGTTAGAAAAGAAACAAGTACTTTAACTAACTGGTACGATTATACATACTGGGGTTCTCCCGTAACAAATACAACTGCTGGTTCAGCATTTTTTACTTCTGATATGCGTTTTTGGTTCAATGCCAACAACTATATAGATGCACTTCAAGAGTCTGGAAATGATAACACACTTATTGCTGGTTCTGATGATATTGATGATGATGGTAATGACTGGCAAACATTGGCCCCAGGTACTACTCTAGCACCTGGCGTTGGTTATGCTGCTACTCATACAACCGTTGGTTTTACATCTGGAGCATCCTATAATTATAATTTTGAAGGGGCATTTAATAACGGGCTCGTTACTTCCACAATTTATTATAACCCTGCCAATATAGGAGAACATTGGAATTTAATTGGCAACCCTTATCCATGTGCGCTAGATTTTGATGCATTTTACGCGCTTAATTCTGGAGTAGTTAGTGGAGCGGCTTATTTATGGTCTCATTCCACCCCTGCTTCAAGTGCAGCAAACGGTAATCAAGGATTTAACTTTTCTCAAAATGACTACATTATCATAAATACTGGTAGCGGAAGTGTTAATAATACCCCAGGAACTGTTGATGATTTTATTCCTTCAGGACAAGGGTTCTTCATTGCGGGAATAGCAAATGGAAGTGTTAGTTTCAACAATTCCATGCGTGTTGCCGACGGCACCAGCAACAGTCAATTTTTCAAGAATTCTAAGAAAACTAAGACCACCCAAACTGATAAACTTTGGATTAATTTAACCTCTAACAATGGTATATTTAACCAAATACTTATTGCTTATGTAAAGGGAGCTACGAATAATTATGACGGTATGGCTTATGACGCGCCTAGGAATTTATCAAGTGGGGTGGCATCAATAATTTACACTAAAATTAATGGTGAAAATGACAAAAAATATGCTATTCAAGGTAAAAGTCCTGATAGTATTACTATAAATGAAATAATCCCTATTGGTTTTTATACTTCTATAACAGCCCCAACTATTTATACATTATCCGTTGAAAAATCACAGGGGGACTTTTTAACAAAAAACTTTGTTTATTTGAACGATAATTTGTTAAACAAAAGCCACAATTTATCAAATGGCAATTATACATTCACCTCGGAAACTGGTGAATTCAATGATCGTTTTGAAATTGTATTTAATGAGCATGCATTATTGTCAACTGATGATTTTGCTTCAAACCCGAGTAATTTAACTATTGTTGAATTAGAAAATAACAACGTTAATTTTAGCACAACACATTCCACACTAAAATCTATCGCTATTTTTGATTTATTGGGTCGGGAACTTTACAATTTAAAAGGGAATTCTAACTCTGAAACCTACACCTTATCTCATCTTAAATCTGCGGTTTATATTGCAAAAGTAACTTTAGCCAATGGTGCTGTAATTACCAAGAAAGCGGTAAAGAAATAAAATACCTCGGGGCAAGCCCACGAGGTTTTAAAATTCCAAAAAAGAAAAAACTAAATTCCAAAAAAGAAAAACGAGGCAAGCCTCGGGGTACCAGCCTGCCGGCTGGCAGGTTAAACCCTCAAAAATGAATAAACCGTTTCTATATACGATAAAAAACCACACCTCTTTATCAAAGATATACTGAGGTGTTTTTTATAAACTATACTTTAAAGCAATGATAAGGTTTCTTCCTGGAGCTGCAATTCCTGAAGAGTAAGGTTTGTAACGTTGGTCTGTAATGTTCTCCAAAGCAGCAGTAATCGTGGTAGAATTGCTGACTTTATATTGGGTTCTAATATTTAGGGTGTACCATGAAGGCGCATAAGGATTTCCGTTTTCATCGGCTGCATAGATATAGTCTTTTTCTATTTCTGAAGGTGCCAATTGATTAAAAGATAATTCGCCATTGTAATCTACAAAGGCATCAAAAGTGAATTTGTTGTTTGCCCAAACCAAATGCGCATTTCCAAAATTTGGAGCTACATGTCTTATAGGCACTTCTATATTATCATTTTCTTCCGTACCTCCAATAACACTATATTGTGATGTAAATTTTAAATTCTTAGCAAGTGCTATTTTTAAACCAACCTCAAAACCATAGATCCAAGCTTTTGATGCATTTTGTATCGCTTGAACGTTGCTTAATTCGCCATCATATAAAATTTCGCTATTACCATCAAGCATAAAATCCCTCCTTACCAAAGCATTATCCAAATAGGTATAATAGGTACTTAAATCTAATACGAATTTTTGGTTAAAATCCAGCTTTAACCCTAAGTCCCCGCCATATGCATACTCTGGTCTTAAATTTTCGTTGGGCACTACAACAGATCCTGGTTCAGAATCAAAAACCTTGCCTATATCATCTATATTTGGTGCTCTAAACGCGGATGATGCATTAAGTTTCCATTGCATGATTTGGTTTGTTGACCAAGTAAGACCGGCAGTTCCTGTTAAGGCACCTGCTTTATTCATTGCACTTTGAAAGGGCAAATTTAAATATTGGTTGTTTTCAGTAAAATCTGCTTTTGAAACTACATTATTAAAGCGCAACCCAGATTGAAAAACGAACTTTGCATTGGGCTTGTACTTTAAACTCAAATATACAGCTGCGGAAGACCAACTAGAACCATTAGGGTATCTTGAAACGGTATTTGAGAATATTCCAGTATTAACATCTTCAATTTGCCCCTGAGACATCACTTTATTAAATACATACTCAACCCCATAGAACAAACGGGTTTTAGCAGTTAATCGCTTTTCGAAATCTAAATTGAACGAGTATGCATCCAAAGCTTCTTCTCTAATTCTTCTGTCATCCGATTGAAAATCCCTATCAATTCTGCTTTCTTGAAAATTTTGATACGCCAATGTCGCTTTTATTTTGTCATATAAATTGGAACGACTACTTAATTTAGTAACCTGAAGATTGGACATAAACCATTTTTGCGGCCCATAATTCCATTCCGCAAAGCGCAAATTTTCATCCTGATAACGCACAAATCTATCATATCTTGGGATGTCTGAAGATGTTGAATAATGAATCCCCAAATCAAAATCTAAATTTTTATGAGGCTTATATTTCACCTTTTGCATGATGTTTAACTGATTGTATCCCGAAAATTTCTGAACCTTTGGATTTGGATTAGAAACTACAACATCGTTTCCTCCATTAGAAACAACAAACTCTGGTCTTAAATAATCATCAGGCCCATGAGAACCCATTCTTAAATCATTAAAATCGGTGTAACTAGCACTAGTTAAAAAAGCCCATTTTTTATACCCCAGATTAACATCAAAATGCATTGTTTTTTCGTCACTCGCAGAAGAGTATCTTGCCAAAGTATTGGCTTTAATTAAAAGTGTATCGCTATGCGACAACTTTGGTTCTTTTGTATAAAAACTCATCACACCACCAATAGCGTCACTACCGTATATTACAGAGCCAGAACCCAATGTAACTTCTGTGCTTTGAATGGAAAGTGGATCTACGGCTATAACATTATGTACATTGCCACCTCTAAACGTAGCATTATTCATTCTTACCCCATCAACCGTGATGAGCAATCTGTTGGTAGAAAACCCTCTGATCATTGGGCTTCCGCCACCCAATTGGCTTTTTTGAACATACACCAACCCCGTATTTTGCAACAAGTCTGCACTTGTCTGCGGATGCATCAAGTCAATTATTTGTGCATTACTGTTTAATATTTTCTGAGGAATATCACGTTTACTTTGCTCAAACTTAGAAGCAGAAATTACAATTTCACTTAAGCCTTGCGTATTGGCATCTAAAAAGACACTATGAGATGTTGGAATTTCAGATTTTAGTAATGATTTGGTAATATGGGATAAGTGCTGAAAATAAAGCGTATCGTTTGGGGCAAATTTGTCTAATAATGCGATACCTTTAAAATTGGTAATAACACTTTTAGTTTTTTTTGAATCAAAAATTGCTACACCATAAATAGGCTCTTCTGTGATGGTATTTAATACTTTTATTTCTTGAGCTTTCACTCCTATAGAGAGTAGCGAAAACACTAAAAGCAAATAGCTAAACTTCATTATTTTAATTAAAAACCTGATTAAAAACCTGTAGTGATCTGGGCGTTCTAAAACTGCCCAAATGTAGTTCAAAATAAAGCAAAATCATACTTAAGAACGTCTGTCTTTGACCTGCATTTATTTTTATAGTATTTAAGGCATCAAATGTTGTGCCTAAAAGATCTTTTAAAAGTATTAAATTTTCCCCTGAAATTGATTGCTTTCCTTTGCTTTTCATTTCAAAACAACCATCTTGTAAGTTGAAAAACTTGAAATCTATATGTTCAATATCTGGATAAAACCCTAAATATTTAGTAAGCTTTAATAAAAATAACAAATGAAAATTGGGGCATTCATCCTGATTATCAAACCATTGTAAGGTTGTTTCCAAATAACTATACAATGCTTCATTTTTCTCTTCTTCTTGAAGTGTAGTGGCTAATACTTCTGATAAGAACATAGCCACCGAACATTTTAAAATATGGGAATGCAAACTGCTATAAAGTCCATGAGGCTTTACTTCTTTTAAAGTATATAAAGAACGGTTTTGAGTGTAATTAAATACAATTTGTAGCTGTGATAATAATTGAAAATAAGCAGCTTTTGTATGCGATTTTTTTGATTTTAAAACCCCTCTTACCAGAAAACTTATAATGCCATATTCGAGAGTATAGCATTTAACAATTAAATCGTTGTCTCGATACCTTAAACTTGAAAGAACAATTGCTTTTGTTGTACAGAGCATTACCTTACTACCATTAGTTTAATGACTTTGGTTTCAAAACTATCCAAATCTGCAAGCATTATTAAATATACTCCAGATGCTACTACGTTGTTGGCAAAATTCTTTCCGTTCCAATAGGCTATTCCACCGTCAATTTCTAAATTAAATCCCTGATACCTTAAATTGGTTCTTGATTGGGCTTCGGCCACTAAATTACCTTCAATATCGGTTATTTTAATATTTACGTTTTCTGGAATATCCTTAATTTTAACTTTCTCTTCAACAATATCAAACTGAGGCCTAACGGGGTTTGGATAGGCATGGGATTTAGCAAAATCTGCTTGGGTAGCCGAACTCCCAGAAGAAAAAGACACTAAACCCTTTTGAGTAGCTATAAACACTTCTCCATTGGCTTCATCTATTGAAATATCGGTTATGATGTTAGATGGTAATGGCGAGTTCTCTTTTGTAAAATGAAAAATAGTTCTTTGTCCGTCTTGAGATAGATAGAAAAGCCCTGTCTCGAAAGTCCCAATCCATTTATTATTTGATCCATCAACTTCTATATCTGAAATATACTGTTGAAACAAGAGCTCTTTAGCTATACCATCCTCTTCAATTATGATCTCATCAGCTATAACATCATCCCTAAAAAAATTAGATGTATTGTACAACACCCTTAGCCCCTTTGCGGTGCCAATCCATAGTTGGTTTCTTTTATCTAAAGCGATTGATGTTATTGTTCTACCTGGTAAATTGGCCTCTTCGTCACTAATGTTTTTTAAGAGTTGGTTTCCGTTATTCGCATTAAAACCAATAACTCCTTTTGACCATGAGGCAATGAAAATAGTGTCATCTGGAGCTATTACAAAATTAAAAAAACCTACATTACCATTTAAAGGATTCCCTACTATTTCGCTAAAATCGTAATGGGCCCATTGCCCATTTGAAGGATTGTAAGATTTCAAGGGGCGTTGTATTCTGCTTGTAATAGTCCAGAGCAAACCATTCTCGTCAAAAGCTGAATGGCCTAACCTTACATCAATATAACTTGGATTTGTAGGAATTATTAAAGATTCTATTTCACTATTTGTAGTATCATATAAAACCGTAGGGATATCATCATTTACTTCCAATATGCCATTAAAAAAAGAACTTATAAAAACCTGACTGGTATTAAATGGATTAACAGAGATAGTATTTAAACATTTTGCTTCAAAAACAGCACTATATGGTGTGTTAACCCAACCTGTTTCCTTTAGCACACTAAAACCTCGACTATTTAAAGGATACGGATTTAATTCGTTATTATACTCGCCATAAGTAACCCATAAATTATTGTATTTTGCTTCAATAGAAAAAGGGATGTTTAACAAGGGCCCATCTGGACGGATTTCCTCAAAACTTGTGGCGTTTATCAAAGATGTTTTTAGAACACCAAAATCTTCTGTTCCTATAAAAATAAAATCTCCGTTTGAAGTAGCCGCTGTATATTTAGTGTTTAATTCAGCTGTAACATCAAACTGGCCACTCAAAGTAAAATCACTTGAATAAACGAATACATTGTTCTTGGTGGTTACCAATAAATTATTGTCTGAAGCCACCATTTTAAGAGGCACATCGCTATAGTGGAAACGTTCTGATAATGCATCATTATTTATCTCATAAATTCTCCTGTCGGTTCTTACGGTATATAATTTATCCTCAATAGTTTCAATAGCTGAATAATTACCCCCAACGATGGTTTCCCAATTCTTGTAATCAATTAAGTTAGTATTTGTAATTGGTGCTTTTCTAATTCCTGCGCCGTCCAAACATCCCGCATAAATAAACCCATTAAAAATTGTAGTTTGTTTTACCTCTATTTGGCTTCCAAGGTTGCCAATAAAATAGGTGTCTCCAAATTCCAACCTTTCTAAATCGAAAACAGAAATACCAAAATCGGTGGCTATATACACCAGATTTTCATGAGCATTAAAATGGTTTATTCGTTTATCGTTAGGCGGAATGGTAGGTTTATCCCGGATATCGACTATTGTTAAAACATCATCGTCATCATCTAAAACAACTTCCATCAATCCATTTTCATAACCTATTAACAGCAATCCGAAAGCATCACTATAGAAAATAGTAGATATTGCTTCTCCAGATAATCCATTTACCGTCGTTATTTTCTCTATCTCTTTGGTTTGAATATCATAGCTAAAAACGGCATTCTCGGCTGAGGCATAAATTTTTGTCTCGCTACTTACAATGTCTGTTATATTGTAATATGAAAAATACCCTTTCCATAAATTAGAAAAATCTTGGGCAAACTGCAACAAGGGCAAGGTATAGATGAATAGAATGATGGCTTTTTTTAACATAGCAAGTTTTTCTGCGTTCAAAGATATTTATTAGTAACGAATTATAGCATAAAATAATATACATATCCCTATTTAACTATAAAACAAAAAGCTTCCTGTAGAATAGGAAGCTTTTAAACTATTATATTTTGACGGTTTAATTAAAACACACCTTGCGCCAACATTGCATCGGCAACTTTTACAAAACCTGCAATGTTTGCTCCTTTTACATAATCTACATAACCATCTTCATCTTTTCCATAGGCTAAACATGATTTATGGATGTCAGACATAATATCTTTAAGTTTATTATCAACTTCCTCTCTTGACCATTTAAATCTCAAAGAGTTTTGAGTCATTTCTAGACCTGAAGTAGCTACACCACCTGCATTTGATGCTTTTCCTGGAGCAAATAATATTTTTGCTTTATGGAAAGCTGCAATAGCTTCTTTAGTTGAAGGCATATTGGCGCCCTCGCTAACACAAATACAACCATTATCTAATAGTATTTTAGCATCGTCTTCTTGAAGTTCGTTTTGGGTTGCACATGGTAAAGCCACATCACATTTAACTTCCCAAGGTGTTTTTCCTTTTACAAATTTTGCTTTTGGATACGGCTTTAAATAGTCACTTATTCTGCCTCGTTTTACATTTTTAAGTTCCATAACGAAAGCTAATTTTTCTTCATCTATACCTTCTTCATCATAAATATAACCTGAAGAATCTGAAAGTGTCAGCACTTTTCCACCTAACTGCAATACCTTTTCTGAAGCATATTGCGCTACATTTCCTGATCCAGACACAACTACATTTTTCCCTTCTATACTATCCGCTTTAGTTTCAAGCATTTTTTGCGCAAAATATACAGTACCATATCCCGTTGCTTCTGGCCTAATTAAAGAGCCTCCCCAAGACATGCCTTTACCGGTTAAAACTCCAGTAAATTCATTTCTTAATTTTTTGTACATACCAAATAAGAAACCTATTTCTCTCGCTCCAACACCTATATCTCCAGCAGGAACATCGGTATTTGCTCCAATGTGTCGAAATAATTCGCTCATAAACGCATGACAAAAACGCATAATTTCATTGTCACTTTTTCCTTTAGGATCGAAATCACTTCCGCCTTTTCCCCCACCCATTGGCAGGGTGGTTAAACTATTTTTAAATACTTGTTCAAATGCCAAGAATTTTAAAATACTGGCATTTACCGTAGGATGAAAACGTAAACCGCCTTTGTAAGGGCCAATAGCGGAGTTCATTTGAATTCTATACCCTCTGTTAACTTGAATTTCGCCACTATCATCAACCCAACATACCCGAAAAGAAATTAACCGTTCTGGCTCAACCATTCTAAGCAGTATATTTTTACCATAGTAAATGTCATGTTCAACAATGTAAGGAATAACGGTTTCCGCTACCTCTTCTACCGCTTGTAGAAATTCTGGTTCGTGAGCATTACGCTCTTTTACCAAATCTAAAAATTCTGAAATAATTTTTTCCATGAATTAACAAATGTTTAAATTTTAATGAATATACAATTTTAAGACACAAAGATACGTTATCTTTAAAAAAAACACTATTTTTTTTATAATTTCGCAATTACCCCTAAAAGCCCTATGCAGTTTGTCAGAAATATTTGGTGGTTCATCGGGTTTTTATATATTTGTTCTGTTAACGCCTCGAAAAAAAATATTTATGACGCTTGACTTTAAATGTTTAGCTCTTATTCTATGCTTGTTTGCTATTGGGCAAACATCCTATTCTCAATTAGGCTTCTCTCACGAAATTGGCGTTATTGCAGGCCCTGTTCAATTTAGATCAGACTTTGGAAATCGTTCGGATGAAGAGACTAACTTTGGTAATTCCGGTATTGGCATTGGTATCGTGCATTATATAAATTTTGCCTATCGTGCAGATTGTAACTGCTACTCCACAGACACTTACTTTAACGATCATTTTAAATTAAGAAACGAAATTTCTTGGAATAAAACAAAACTTGAGCATCTTGGTAAATGGGTGGATCCTAGCAGAACAACTCCCGAAGCCAATCAATTGCGAGGTCATACTGGTGTAGCAAAAAATCTGGATATAGGAACGCAACTTGAATTTTTCCCATTAAGTATTAGATCCTTTCAATCCTATGGTTATAGATTTGCTCCGTTTGCGAGTTTAGGGGTTCATTACACAAGTTTTACTCCAGAAGTAACTACTACATATGCTAATCCAGACCCATCCGCCGTTGGAGATGTTACAGACCCGAGCAACTTTTACTCCTTTTGGGCTCCGGGATCAGTTGATGCTTCTCCAGGTAGCACATGGTCTATGGTAACCAGCGTTGGTGTTCGTTATAAAGTTGGAAAATTATCTGATATTATGCTAGATTTAAGATGGCAGTATTATTTTGATGATTGGGTTGACGGTCTAAATCATGATTTAGTGTACAACAAGAATAACGATTGGTTGCTATGGCTTAATGTTGGGTACATCTACTATCTTGACTAATTTTCTTTTTAATTTATACATCTAGTGCATAGAGAGATTCTTTTATGTCTTCTGATTGTTCTCGGTTTTAACTCATGTAAAAACGAGCAAGTAATCACGTTTTCTGAAGTAGAAAAAACTACTGATACCAATACTATAGTTGAAATTAATGTACCTGAAGCATCTGGTAACCTATTAATTTCGAATACAATAAATAGCGAAATTGAAAGCTATATCTGTAAGCTGCTTTCACAAAACGATGAAGCCTCTATTTCAACTTTAGACGCTCAAATTGATGCTTTTAATCGATCCTATAAAGATTTTACAACTGATTTTCCAAATAGTAGCCAACAATGGGAAGCACAAATAGACGGGGAAGTTATCTATAAATCTTCAGAAATTATAAGTATTGCCTTAACTGCGTATATTAATACAGGAGGCGCCCACGGCTCAACTACTATTTCTTTTTTGAATTTTGAAAGTGCAACTGGCAATTTAATTCCCAATACCAAATTATTCAATACTATTGAAGCTTTTAAAAATGTTGCACAACCCTATTTTAAAGAAGCTACCCGAGATAAAAGCCTACTTTTAGAATCCAAAACTTTTGAATTACCTGCTAATATCGGTTACAGCGACGAAGGGATTATTTTACTCTATAACGTTTTTGAAATTGCACCTTATTCAGAAGGAATAATAGAATTTACCATTCCATATAGCGAGGTAAATGATTATTTAATTTTTAACGGCCTTTAAAAGTGCCAATACGTAACCATAATGAAGCCCTTCGTGTATGGCGACGAACTGTAATGCCTCATCTATGTTTGTTAAAGTATTTCCCGTAGTAGAAACGGTATATGCGTTATACGTTTCAAAAACATCATCGTAATAATCTTCTTTTGTCTTTTCAATTGTAGAAGTCAACAATGCTTTAATTTCATCGACCTCAGCTTGAGTTACCTCGCCTTTGGGTTTACTATCTTTTCTATAGTTGTTAATCATTTCATCTGAAAGTATTGTGTCTAAACCTGATAACTTATAAGCCAACAACTGCTCTGAAACCAACACATGGCCAATATTCCAAATGATATTATTATTAAAGCCTTTTGGGATTTTATTTAAGTCTTTCAACGAATTCTTTTCGATGATTCTTTTAAAAATATTGCGTGTATTGTTTAAAACTTGAAATGTAAAATCCATGATTATCTATATTTTCGATAAATATAGTATTTATGATATAATTGCTTTTATTTTTGTTGGGAAGAATATTTAGATTTCCTGCTGATAGTTGTTATCTGGATTCAAGGAAATGACAATTATAATTAATTATGAAAAAAGTATATTATTTAAAAACCTGCAGTACATGTACTCGAATTTTAAAAGAACTGAATTTACCGTCTGATTTTGTGTTACAGGACATCAAATCTGAAGCAATTACAGTAAAACAAGTTGAAGAGATGAAAGCCCTCTCAGGAAGCTACGAAGCCCTTTTTAGCAAACGCTCTAAACTTTACAAGGAAATGGATTTAAAGAATCAGGACTTAAGCGAAAAAGACTTTAAACATTACATTTTAGAGCATTATACGTTTTTGAGCAGACCTGTTATTATTATTGATGATAAGATATATGTGGGGAATTCTAAGAAGAATGTTGAGGCGGTTAAAGCTTTTATTAATTTTTAAGCTAAAAATCTGAGTTTAATGTAAGGACAAACATAATCTAATTTAAATCATTAACTTATGTTGTAATGTCAGGTTGAGCGCAGTCGTAACCCAAAGAATTTATAGATTTCAAAAACCTTTCGACTGCGCTCAAGGTGACAACCATCTATTTTGTTGATTTTTATCCTAAAAATGGAGTTTTTTATATAGAACTCAGGTTAAAAATAGTTGACTTGTTGATATTACAACTTTGCAGGTTAGTTTTTAAAATTATTCTGTATTATATCGAATAAATAAACTTAAAAAATCCATTTATTGTTTTGTAACCATTTTAGCACTATTTTTATTCGAATTTTGAAATGAAAACAACTCATTTAATGAAAACAAAACTACTGGTTCTTATTACATTTTCAATTCTTATTAATGTTAATGCTCAAATTAAATTCCTAGGTCATATTGTAATGGAAAATGTCAATTCCATGCCATACACAACATATATAGAGAACGTTGATATGGATGGAGATGGAGATTTAGACCTGATATCTATTGGGAATTATGGTATCAAATGGTTTGAAAATACCGACGGTACTAATTCAAATCTCATTTCGCACCAAATTTCAGATTTAAGTGGCATTTACATAAACGCGAAAGATTTTGACAAAGATGGTGATATGGATATAATTTTCCATAACACAGGAAGACCATTCTATATTGAAAACATTGATGGAAATAATGATTTTGCAGAACCCGTGAATTTAACAAGTACTATCGTTGGTATTGATAAAATATATTCAATTTCTATTGAGGATTTAGATAAGGATGAGGATTTAGATATAATCATTTCATACAGGACGGAGGCTTCATTCACTAGTCTTGGTTGGCTTGAAAACATTGATGGACAAGGCACATTTACGGTGAATGAATTTGCAAAATATTCGAATTCTACGTCAATGACCACTGCTGATATTGATGGTGACAATGATATTGATATTATTACATTTAACTACCGAAATCAGGAAATTGAATGGTTTGTAAACGATGGCGAACAAAATTTCATTAAACAAACTATTATTTCTGCTAGTGTTAATAACAATGGCCCTATTCTTTTAAAGGATATTGATAATGACAATGATTTAGATTTAATAATTTCTGAGGTACCGAGCTATTCAGTTGATTCAGTCAAACTAAGAATTTTAAAAAATGATGGATTAGGTAATTTCAGTGAATATTATACAGTTAATACAGACGTAAAAGATATTTCAAGGCTACATGCAAACGATATGGATGCTGATGGAGATATAGACATCGCTTTTTCTTCACGTAAAAACAATACAGTCGCTTGGTTTCAAAATTTGGACGGATTAGGCACTCTCGGAAATTATAAGATACTTAATGATAACGCTAAGGGTGCTGGATGTGTTATTTCGTATGATTATGATTCAGATGGAGATATAGATATTCTTTCAGCTTCTCAAACCGACCACAAAATTGCTTTATATGAAAATCTAGATAGCTTCGGTAATTTCTCTGAAGAACAAACTTTAACTACTAGCATAAATAATCCTCAAAAAGTTTTGTCCATAGATTTAGATGGAGATGACGATTTAGATGTCATAGCATCTGATATTAATAACACTTTAACTTGGTATGAAAACCTTGATGGCAAAGGCACATTTGGATCCCAAACAACAATTGGCTCAGGTATTACTTCAATAATTAATTTTGCCGCAAAAGATTTTGATAATGATGGTGATATAGATATTGTAACTGGAGACACTAATAGTGATTCAAGCCCCTTAATGTGGTTTGAAAACCTTGATGGACAAGGCAAATTTAGTTTACCTAAAAGCATTGGAGGCACAAGTTTTTTAAAGGAAATTAAAGCAGGAGATATAGATAATGATGGCGACAACGATTTTATATACAACATAGGTTGGTCCAGAGAACACATATCATGGCGTGAGAATGTTGATGGTAAGGGTGACTTTTCAGAATACCACATTATCGAAACAACTGTAGGAAATGGTGGAAAGATAGTACTGGAAGATATTAATAATGACCAAAAAATTGATGTTGTACTACAAAGCAGAGGTAATATTGCTTGGTATATTAATGATGGGGCTGGAAATTTTACTGAAAACATTATCTCGTCTGCATTCTACCGAGGCTTTTCATTTAGTGTAGATGATATTGACAAAGACGGCGATTTTGATATTGTATCTATATATCAATCAGGTTATTATGGAAATAATCACATTGGGTGGTATGAAAACTTAGATGGATTGGGGAATTTTGGGGATATTCAAATTATAGATAACAACACCCTTAGTGTTATGGAAATTTATACTGAAGATTTAAATAATGATGGCTTTGTAGATATAATATCAAGAAGTTTAGGTGGTAAAATTTTTTGGTACGAACATACAGATGGGCTTGGTGTATTCACTACTAAAAAAATAATTATTGAAAGAGATTCTTATATTAACTCAATTGATTTAGGCGACATAAATGCTGACGGAAAAACAGATATTTTATCAACTTATTCCTTAGACCCTTACGGACATGAGTATGAGGATGATAAAATTTTATGGTATAAAAACTTAGGGTTAGGTTCAAATAAAATTAATGGCATAGTAAAATTGGATGCATCATCAAATGGTTGTGAAAATTTTGGTCAGCCATTGTCAAATGTTATGGTTATAGCTGACAGTAATACAGAAACTTTAGGAACCTTTACTCTAAGCAATGGATATTATCAATTATTTCCAGATATAGGAACATATACTACAAGAGTTGCATCTAGCTTAAATAACTACTACAGTACAAATCCAAATTCTTACGATCATATCTTTACAGAAATAAACACTACTGAAATTGCAAGTTTTTGTGCAACGCCATTGAACTCAATAGATGATATATCAATAAGTATTTTTCCAATAAGCGAAGCAAGACCAGGTTTTGAAGTCACTTATCAAATAGTTTATAAAAATACAGGCACAACTGTTTTAAGCGGTAACATCGTTTACAAATTTGAAGGAAGTAAATTAAACTTTTTAAACTCAACTCAGCCTCCTTCTGAGGAAACTACAGATTCATTACTATTTGATTTTACTAATCTACAGCCCTTTGAAACCAAAACTATTAATTTAACTTTCAATCTATTGCCTCCACCAACATCAAATATTAATGATGTTTTAATCCATTTGGTAACTATAAATCCTAATTCAGGAGAACAACAAACTTTTGCCTTCAATCAACTTGTCATTGGTTCTTATGACCCTAATGATATTCAAGTTTTAGAAGGAAAACAAATACTCTATGAGCACACAGACAAATACCTTCACTACATTATAAGATTCCAAAATACTGGAACCGCTAGCGCAATTAATGTACAGATTGAAAATGAATTGGATAGTAAATTGGATTGGACCACAATGGAATTGGAGAGTTTAAGTCATAATGGATATGTAAAAATTAGCAACGGTAATCATGTTAGCTTTGCGTTCGATAATATTTTCTTACCAGACAGCACTAAAAACGAGCCAAACTCTCATGGCTATATTACCTATAAAATAAAACCAAAAAAAGGGATTGCTATTGGAGATATTATTTTGAACAAGGCCGATATTTTCTTTGACTTTAATCCAGCAATCACTACCAATACCGTAAACACAAAAATTATTGTTGAAGATGATGATATAGACGATGACAATGATGGTATTCTAGATAACTTAGATGAATGTTCTAACACGCCTTTAAATACTCTAGTAGATATAAAAGGGTGCATCTTATTTCCAGAAAACAATTTAGTGATTGAAACTATTAGCGAAACATGTCCAGATAAAGACAATGCCAAAATAATTATAACGGCAATTGAAACGTATGATTATGTTGCAACCCTAAACGGATTAGACTATAATTTTACATCAGATTTAACTATAGACAATTTATTTCCAGGTAATTATGAATTATGTATATCTGTCCCATCAGAATCTTACGAACAGTGCTACACAATTGCTTTGGCAGAAGGAACTACCATATCTGGTAAATCATCTTCTACAAAATCGGGAAAAGTATCTGTCAATATTGAGAAAGGAACTGCTCCCTATAGTATTTCTATTAATGGACATGTTGTTTTACAAACCGAATTATCTTTATTTTCAGTCAATGCTTCGCACGGAGATTTTGTAGAAGTAGGAACCAGCAAATCTTGTGAAGGTAAATTATCAAAAACTATTGAATTATCTAGTGTAATATCGGCATCTCCAAATCCTACTTATGGAACGGTTGAAATCAATTTACCAGTTTCACAGAAAGAAGTAACAATAGATTTATATACCATACATTCTCAATTAATATCGACACGTAGTTACCCTATTGAAAATGGTAAGGTAAAGATGAATCTAAAAGACAAACCAAATGGGGTATATTTTGTTAAAGTATATATTGCAGAACCTCTATCCTTAAAAATTGTAAAACAATAGGTATGAAAGCGAATTTGAAAATTGTTTTAATTAGTTTATTATTATCAGCATGTAGTGGAGGTGAATCAGGAGATGACACTCCGCCTGTTTCTAAAAATAATATACCTACAACACCTATATTAGTTTATCCAACTAATAATTTGTTGTGTATTGATAACACCTTGGAATTTGAATGGAATACCTGATCAGATAGTGATGGAGACGCTATTACCTATAAAATAGAAATAGCATCAGATAATCAATTTTCATCAATTGCATTTTCAACAAATAGCACTTTAACTAAGCACATATTTACATTAGAAAAAGGATTAGCTTACTATTGGCGTGTAAAAGCAACAGACAGTAAAAATGAATCAAGTGTCTATTCTTTTATATTTAGTTTATATACTGAAGGGGTAGGAGTTTCAAACCATTTACCTTTTTCGCCAGAATTAGTAAAACCTTCGAATAATAGCGTTGAAGCACAAGGAACAACAATATTGGAATGGAAAGGGAACGATACAGATGGAGACCCACTTACCTTTGATGTTTATTTTGATGAAAACAATCCTCCAACAACATTAGTTTCAGAGAATCAAAGTGAAAGCACTTATAGTGTAAACACCATGTCTTCATCAACATATTATTGGAAAATTGTAGTTAAAGATGATAAAGGAGCTGTGTCTATTGGACAAGTTTGGGTTTTTTCTAGAAACTAAACCTCTTTTGCGTTACTTTAAACATTACATTTTAGAGCATTATACGTTTTTGAGCAGACCTGTTATTATTATTGATGATAAGATATATGTGGGGAATTCCAAGAAGAATGTTGAGGCGGTTAAGGACCAATTATCATAAAAAATAAAAACCGACAATATCATGTCTGGCTTTCTTTGCTGGTTGTCTTTAATTTTGATGAAAAAAAAATCAAAAATAGTTTTCTAATGATTTTATATTTACATCTGCGTATTTTAACAAACTGTTTTTAATGCTAAAGATTCAATACCTGTGAATTTCGCTAACCCATGGGAATTGGCATAATCATTGCGTTAAATAATACAGGAAATATTTCTTGTTTTTAACGGAAATATTTCCTATAATTGAAATATATAAACATAATAACATTATGAATGTAACTGTAAATAATCCTCAAAAATCTACTTCACGTACTACAAAAACTGCTGCTTCCCGTAAAAAAAAAGCCTATAAAAGCAAAAAGCAAAATATTCCAGTAAGAATTACTGACAATGAATTATTGAATTATATTGAGAATAATAAGATCAGCTATGATTACATTGAGAGATTCAAAAAAATATCTCATATCACTGACTCAATTATGTCAGATATCTTAAATCTAACAGAAAGAACAGTTAGAAATTACAGACAATCTTCTGAAAAAAAAGAGCTAAGCAATACATTAAGAGAAAAATTAGTCCTATTAATTTCATTATACAAACATGGAGCAATAGTTTTTGGTACTACCGAAAATTTCAATACATGGTTAGATACTGAAAATTTCATTTTAGATAAAAAAGCGCCACGAGAATTCCTGAAAACCGTAACTGGAATTAGATTTATTGAAGATAGGTTAACAGGAATGGAATATGGAGATAATGCTTAGTCTATGGAAGTGTTCAGAATATCGGCAGAAACCTACGCTACAAAATTAACTTCTTCCGGTAGTGCAAATCGATGGAATTTTGATAGTCAAGAGGTTCTTTACACTGGCTCTTCAAGATCATTGGCTTCTCTGGAACTGATCGTACATAAAAACTCAATCAAACCTGGAATTAGATATATGGTTATGATTATAAGCTTAGCAGATTATGACCATTTAATCAGAACAATAAGCTTAGAAGAATTACCTCCAAATTGGAGAACTTTTGACGCATATTCAGATTTGCAAAAAATAGGGTCTGATTGGTACTCTACACAAGAAACGCTGATTTTAAAAGTGCCTTCTGCTATTATTCCCCTAGAATACAATTATATTATCAATACTCAGCATCCTGATTTTGGTAGTCATATAAAACTTGTTAGAACAGAAAAATATTTTTGGGATGATAGATTAAAATAAAATCAGAATTCTAGGTTATACCATCTCTCATTTAAAATAACCGTAATAAAACGCCCTTTTTGGGATAGTGTGCAACACTATTTAGGATTTTAGATAAGTTATATTTCAATTCCGTTATGGGACGATTTATAGAAAAAAGCAGGATGTTTAACAGGTGGCGGACACTCATTTCAATTCCGTTATGGGACGATTTATAGGAAGTTGTTAAATATTTCACACAGATAGGTTTCTCAATTTCAATTCCGTTATGGGACGATTTATAGGGATCCTCAACGTCGATAATGCTTTTTAAAAACGGATTTCAATTCCGTTATGGGACGATTTATAGTTTAAGCTTAGAAGCCTTAGATGATGTAAGCTATGTATTTCAATTCCGTTATGGGACGATTTATAGGAAGTTGTTAAATATTTCACACAGATAGGTTTCTCAATTTCAATTCCGTTATGGGACGATTTATAGTTATCATGCTCAATCACAGCATCAACGGCATACTTAATTTCAATTCCGTTATGGGACGATTTATAGACACACAGCATAAACTGTCTATTCCCTGTAAATCTAATTTCAATTCCGTTATGGGACGATTTATAGGGTACACGATTCGTCGTTGGAATTCTTCACAAGCCAATTTCAATTCCGTTATGGGACGATTTATAGCGTAGCCGAAATTATCTTTGACCATTCCGTGAATGCATTTCAATTCCGTTATGGGACGATTTATAGTAATGTGCTGCTGCCTTGTCTCGCTCTTCAAAACTTAATTTCAATTCCGTTATGGGACGATTTATAGGTTAAAGGAATGTTTAACAAAAACTAAATTTAACCAATTTCAATTCCGTTATGGGACGATTTAAAGATTAAATATTAAAGGCTACTCTATCAATTCCTACTTATTTCAATTCCGTTATGGGACGATTTAAAGTTTTATTTTTTAAGTTTCTTAATTAATTTCGGTGCGATTTCAATTCCGTTATGGGACGATTTAAAGTTACTTATATAATTTCCCTTTATCTGTTAGAAATTGATTTCAATTCCGTTATGGGACGATTTAAAGTGTTTTTAAAGCATCTGCCAGCAATTGCTGCGTTAAATTTCAATTCCGTTATGGGACGATTTATAGCCGTTATTTTCGAAAAAATAAAAGCCTGATAATGAGTTTTTTAACTTTATCAAAGATATAAAAGTTTCCTTAAAAAATCGTCGATAGCTAATAATAAGATTTTCTATTAGGTTCGACTACTTTTTAAAGCACTCGTTTTTAAACATTTAAAATATGATATGTCAAAGAACTTTAATCCAAAGAGCTGTTTTTATTACTTCGACGCTTACAGCAGATTATCTAAATCGTTTTTTTCTTTTCCGATAACCTGCTTTTCCAACCAACTTTCTTGTCTGTTTTTAAATATAATCAAACTATCGGTTTCTTCATCCATAATCAGTTTTGCGTGTGCTAAAAATTCCTTTAACTTCACTTCGGTAATGGCGCCTTCAAATACGCTATTTTGAATCCAATTGAGATATCGCCGGCATAACTTCAGCATTTTGCCAACCCGTTTTGTGTTCATATCATAAACTAAAATTACATACATCTACCACCAAGTTTTAAAAGGTTTATAATCCTGAATATCCATAACGTGTTTAACCAATTTGTAACATTCCAATCGGATCAATCGTTTATAGCTTATGCTCTGGTCCAGTATTCTATGTTTAATGGTTTCGTTCAGCTTTTCATCCCAAGCTCGCATCACTATTTTCCGCCCAGACTCTTTTAGCAAGCAACTGTTTACTGTATTATCAAAATGTTCTGACTGAATCATCTTTTTGTTCATCAATGAAAAAATAAGGCGGTCTGCCAATAATGGCTTAAAAACTTCGGCTAAATCCAATGCCAAGGAATACCGTCTAAACCCCGGTTCATGCAAAAAACTAATCGTCGGGTTTAGCTGTGTATGGTATATTTGGTCCAGACATGCCGTATAACATATCATATTCACAAAAGATATCATAGCGTTTACCTCATTATTGGGTGGTTGTTTTGTGCGATTGTTCATTTCAAAATCCTTGATAATTTCACTAAACGCACTATAATAAACGATTCTAATATTTCCCTCAATCCCCATGAGCTCGTCAATAGCTTTCGTATTTGCTATAGACAGCACCAAGGTTTCTATTTTCGTTATTTGAACTGCTGTATCTTTTCCTCTTTTTGAGTAATACTTTAAATTTTTCAACATGTTGTATGCCGCGCCCTGTATAAACTGTTGTGCTATTGCCAATCGCTTTTTATGTGAGCTGTAATGTGCTACTTGATTTACTATTACTTTGCCACTAAGCAAATAATCCTTGGGCATAAAACTACCGGTATAATGCTCATAATAATCAAAAAAATGAACGCCTATGTGGTGTTTTCCCAAGAAATTGTACAAAGCGCTGTTGGCATCCAAACTACCAAAACAAAAAAGATTCTTAACGCCTTCCACGGGCAAATATTTAGGTCTGCCCTCTACACCTTCTTCGTTTACGGGTACAAATTTCAGCGTGTTTTCTTTGCGTGACAATCTGCCCGGATTAAATAAATAATAGGATTTCTTCATGGTTCGTCAATATAACAGAGTTGATAGTAGGAACATTTTTTACAGATTTTTGAATTTATGGTTTCGGGGCATTTTTTTTGATGAATGAGTTTATGGACACCATGAATGGTTTCTTCCAAAAAGGCAACATCGGTTCGAGATAATAATACCTCGGTAGTTTTTCTGAGTTTTGGGTATTCAATACGCCCCGTTACACCATCGATGCCATTGCGTTCAAAGAGCCAGATATAAAACTTCACTTGCAAGGTATGCGCTTGTTCTATGGATTTACCTCTTTTTGTTTCATGGATCATTTTATGTTTATGATCGTAAAAATCCACTTTGCCATGAAGTGTTAAGCCGTCCCATTTTGCAGTAAGTTCCATTTCACTATGTTTTTCAGCGCGTTGCGAATAACTGGTTTCGTGCAAGAGTTTCCCATCGTAAACCGTGTTGGAGGTGTGCTCCATTTGAATCGCATGGGCGAACAACCATAGTTTTCTGTGGCAGATGGTGTAATAATTAATATGCGTAGCTATAATATCCATAGTATGTTAATACAAAAACCCAAATAACCAAAGGGGTAATTTAGTTATAGGAAACTCCAAGTTATCAGCAACCACAAATCCATTTTTTACTGAATCTATCTGTTTACTGGTTTTATCTTTTCCTCCAACTTCAAAGGTATAAACGTCGTCAACCAAAAAATCGCCTTGCTTAGGGTATGACATTTTATGTCGCACAGAAACTTGTGATATAAAATAAGTTTCCCTTAAATTTCCTGTATTTGGATTTGAGGTAGAAAATGCAAAGGCAAGGTTGGGGTTATCTAAATACACTTTTTCAGGCTTTTGAAGTGTTGCTAGACTAATTCCCGATGCATACAATAGTTTTATCAACTGCGCTTGTTCCAAAAAATGAAGATAAGTGACTACTGAATTTCTATGTATATCGCTTTTTTTTGCGATGTTGGTTATATTGGGCTGAAAGGGTACATTGGCGGCAACCACATTAAGCAATTGCAACATTTTTTTGGCATTGCGGATATCAAAACCCTTTAGTTCTGCCATATCGTATTCTACAATTAAGCGCACCAACTGTTGTAAACGCATGGCATAACCTTCCTTATCCTCCATTGAAAATGGGTAATAACCGTATTGTAAATAGTTCTGAAAATGTTCTAATGGCCGAAACCCCGGGGGAAACAATGCTGCCCATTTTCGGTCTTTAGAAAGTATGTCTTCCAAGGTGATCGATTCAAAATCATACAAATCATTAAACGCCAAATATTCCCGATACGAAAGTCCAGGTAATTGGTACATTAACATCCGTCTGCTTAAATCGCCTGCCTCTCTCGAAATATCGATTATAGACGACCCGGTGAATACTATTTTTAAATCTGGATAAAAATCATACAGGTTTTTTATATGAATAGACCAATTTTTGTATTTGTGCACCTCATCTAAAAAAAGATATTGCCCACCTTTTTTATAGAATGCTTCGGCAGTTTCTACCAAAGAATGGGTTGTGAAATAAAAATCGTCTAAGGACCAATATGTTCCTTGCGTGGGCAACAACTGCAACTCTTTTAACTTTTGCAATAAGAGCGTTGTTTTGCCTGTACCACGAGCGCCTTTTACCCCTATTAATCTATTGTTCCAATTGATTTCATTGAACAAGTACCGCTTTTTTTCGGTGCTTAGCCTTTGTACCGATGTTGCTGACTTTTCTAATAATTGTTCCATGTTGCATATTTACATGTGCAATGTAGTAATAATATTGTATATTTCGATGTGCATTTTTAATAAAAATATTAAATGGTGTTATATCCCGTGTATCCTTTAGAAGATTTTTTCCTCGCTAACGGTAAAATAAATAATTGCTTTTCCCTATTTACTGAAGATTTCCCCCCATAACTATTAACATGTTCAAATGTCAATTTTTTATTAAAATCATCATATTCCTGCAAAACTCCTGCACTTAAAGAATCTCCGCTAAATAATTTCACATTCGGTTCTGTAGGGTGTTCTTTATATTCAATAAACTGAAAAAAACACCCTCGCTTACCGAAATAATTTATCTTATGCATGTACGTTTTCAAAAACGCTTTTTGCTTTTCATTCTTAACTGAAAAAATGATTTCAATAGGCTCATTAATATGAATATATTCTCGAAAACTCACCGTTTCTTGAACTTCTCCTGGTCGGCTTCGACTTGGTTTTAATATTTTTACAAAACAATTATTCACACAATAGTTGCCTGTTAGAAAATAACTAATATCCGCATCACGAACCATTGTAAAGTATTCGTTTTTTCCTTTTCCCGTTTCAAAATCAACACCGTCTAAAGTAATGGCTTGATTGAGAATTGCCATTCTAATCGCATAAGGTGAAGGCAAAAACAAACTTTTTGCTCCTGAGTTAGTAGAATTACTATCTTTCAAAGAAAACAAAGATGTTGATTGAAAAACGACTGAAAATTTTAAACTGCTCATAATTAAGCTATCTTATAAGGTGTTGCAGCAGCCAAATCCACTAAAATAGCTATCAAATCTGAAATACTATCAAATGGTTTCGCGTGAACACTATCTTCTTCTAATTTATTTAAAGTTGTCGTAATTTTTTTAATTTCCTCACGATAATCGCTATTAATAGCACTAATCGTTGGGGCAGGAACAAGACTTGTCGTGTAAGTCACAACACCTTTAAAATCTGTAATATGTGGTTTTTGAGTGCTTGTCATTGCGCCTTGTGGATTAATAATAGAACTAATTAAACTTTGAACAACTGCTTTATAACGTGCTTTTCTTATTCCATCAACTTTATCTTCATCAAAAGCATATTTTCTTGACATATCATTAAATCCGATTCGATAAGCATCAATATTACAAACAAAAGCATACGAACCATGATTGGCAGGACGATGGAAAATATTCTGACCTTCATTGCTTGATGTTCCACTTCCTTTTTGTCCTGCATCAGAAACTAACTTTGTATGAAGATAGCTTTCTGTACCATTTTTATTTGGAATACCAACAGTCCAACCATATTCGACACAGGATTTTCGAGGTGTATTCGTGCTGCTTTTATTATCCCCAACTTTATCTGTAATTAAAACACCATGCAAATCACATACGGTACAAATATTTACAATTGCATCAACTACATCTGCGGATGTTTTATTCGGTTTCTTTGTTTCTTCAAAATAAGGCTCAAGGTCTTTACTGGCAGAGATACGATTTGGGTCATTTATTTTGGAGTAAGAACTCAAAGCTAAACCGTTCTCAACTGCATGATTAACTAAATGTACAGCGTGAATATGTTTAAACATATCACCACTAATACCATTTACGGTATGTTGATTTCCTTCTTTATCAATGATTGATAATTGACGAGTAATAATTTGATTACCTTCTCCTCCTTCATTATTTAAAGAGTGTAGGTTTAAAGTGATTTCTCCACTAATTGAAATAGATGCTATATTCATGATAAATTTATTTTTTTAATTGATTAAAATTATTCTTCTGATGTTTCTTTATCCTTTTTATTCAATGCAAATCCATAAGCTGCGAGCATTGCACCTAATACTTTTGAATTAACAATATCCACTAATTCAAAGAATGCAAATAATTCTTTGTCTTTCACATTTGCTCTAAAAGCCTTATTTGTTTTTTCATATTGACGAGCTGTATCAGAATTGTATTTTGCTACAAATTCTCCAATAAAAGAAATCAAATCTTCTTTTGAATTCGACTTGTTTTGCAATTTTTGAGCAAGACCATATTGAACGTCAAATTTTCTTTGTTCTTTTGGCGTGTATTGCAGACTAACCGTACTTTTACGGATTGCAGCCGCTACTCCTTGAAATCCCTCGTTTTCGATAATTTTCTTAAATGAAATGTCCATAAGTGTAAATATTTTGTTTAATGTTTCAATTTTATTTGTTGTTACATAAGTTTGTTTCTTATTGCTTAATTCGTGCATCAAATAAGAGGCAAACCAATAGTTGAATTTGAAATATTCGTTAATGTCCGAACCATTCAAAAAGTTACGATAAGCCAATAATCCAATCATGGCATCACCTTGTTCTATAATACCATTCATTACCTTTTTTTGGTCTTCGATAATTTCTAACCAATCTTCTCTGTCTGTCAAATCAATAAAATCAGGCGTTTCTAAAAAGCCAATATTCGTAACACTTTTTGTATGTTGACTTAGTTGTTTTTGATATACTACATGGAAACCTAACAAAAACTCTTTCAGCTTTCTTCGTCTTTTTCGTTCATGTTGTTTTAAAAACAGTTCACAAATTTTCAAGGTATTTTGTATATCTAATTTTATTGGTGTATTGCTACTTGCTATTCGTTTGAATTTTTTTAATAAAGATGTCTTTTCTTCTAAAATCATTTCATTGAAAACAGGTACATAGACTTTCATATCAAAACTTCTGCTACCAGAAGGAAATAAAATACAAGTCATTCCAAACTTCATTGCTCCATTTAACTTCATTAACTCCTTAGTCCATTTGCTACTACAATTTTTAGTTTCTATTCCCCATGCTTTAGCTTTATTTAAACCTTTTCCTTTGTTTGGATTAATCAATTGAAGATTAGTTATATTTTTTTTTACAGATATTTTTTTCTGTTTAATTAGTTTTTCATATTCGGAACTCCCTTCTATACCAACGATATATTGATTTAGAATTTCCGAAATGATTACATTAAATTTATCTTTGTTCAGATTTAGATTTTCATAAATTTTATAAAATGCATTAATATTATTGTTATCAGCTAATTGAGATAATACATCATATTCATCTCGAAGTCTATTTGCTCCTTTTGAATGATATATTTCCTCAATACGAAGAATAGCATTTTTTCTCTCATCTTTCTTCAAATCCTTTATAGCATCGAAATCGGCTTTTCTATTTGATTTAATTTCCTTTTGTTTGGAAAAGTCAAAATAATTTACGCCTGTAAAATTTTTAGGCAAACCTGTTTTTTCATCTTTTTTAATAAATTCTATGATTTGAAAATAAGTTAACCCCTTTAGTATCTCCTGTGTTAAAGGCTCTTCTAGCAATATTTCAAAATAAACTTCTCTATCATAAATTTTAATATAACCTTCAATATTCAGATTATCATAAATTGCTTGTACTAAATGAGCAACACCATAAGCCTCTAATGTATCTGCATAAGTATTTGCTTCTTTTGGTATGTGGAAAGTTGTGTACATATTTTTTAGTTTAAGTATTTTTCAAAATCATCAGTTGCCTTTTGGTCACAAAGCCTTAAAATCCGAACAAAGAATAAATACATTAAAAAACTTGATTGACTATAACTTGTGAAATCCTCTAATTCTTCTGCTTTTTCTTTTTGTGATAAATTATAATTTCCAAACCCATACTTCTCCAAAAGATGATTTATTGATTGATAATTATGGTCAGAGACGAAAAATTTGGGGCTACTAACGTTACTTACTCCGTGATGTCGAGCAATAGCATAAGCTGCAGGAACAAATAATTTTTCCCATAACTTATCACTTCCTAACCAATCTTCTAAAACATCAAAAATCACTAAAGCACCAACACCAGAATGTCGAGGACGACCACCTTTGAGTTTTTTCTTGATAGATTTTTCTACTTCTTTTATAATATTTTGGTACTGTTCACCTAACTGTTCTTTTTGTTCTTTGCTGTCAAAACCTGTATGCCCAAGTGTTAAGTTTTTTTGATAAGTGAAAGGAGATACTTCAAATTCGGATAATGCTTTTTGATACGTTTGCATCCAATTTTGCCATTTATCATCTAACTTACCATAATCATGTAAAATCAAAATCAATTGTATCAATTTTTCAAAATCAACCTTTGATTTCAAACGTTCATTAAAAGCATTAAACACAAAATCCAATTGTTGTTTTCCAAATTGTTTTTTCTTTGAAAAATTTTGTTCAAAAGCACCTAATAAGCCCTCTGTATGCTCAATAAATGTATCTTTTCGGTAAGCATGAATAACTTGTTCCTTATCCTGTCGGTCTTTAAAATTAGATTTTTCTTCACCTTTTCCCACTTTATTAAATCCAATTGAATGATGATAATGAAATAATTCTTTATTCAGAAATAGGGTTTCATGTGTTTCCTTAACAGCTTCAATATCTTTCAAAGGATGAAATTCGTATTCCATTTCATTTTCATCTAAATCCAAAAACAAATCCTCTTTATCTCGAATAACTCCAACTATCCAAAATGTATCATCCTCTTCATCAAATCGATGTTGATATTCTTCAAAAATTTCCTTTATCCATTTTATCACGCTCCATTTAAAAATACCCACACTTTCTAACGAGAAGGGCATCTTAACAGCAAAATCACGATTATCAATAATTATCACTTCTGTACTTTGAATATCACGAATTAATTCACGATATAGGTTTTTTGCTCCGAACTTTTTTTCAACTGAAGTACGCCAAGAATCACGTATTTCTTTCATTTTATATCCATCAGATATTGCCTCCCAAATTTCTTTTTCTTCTTGTTTTAAAATTTCATTCACCAATTCAATCGTAATATCTTCATTAAGTTGTTGGTATTTTTTTTGAGATAAATATTCAAGTGTTTTTATACATAAGTCTTTTTTGTATGGCAAATAAAGGTTTTTCAATTTCCGAATTTCTGTTTTATCTTCTTTCGATAAATTTTTAAAATCCTTTACATCAATTTTTGCCTTTTCCTCCTCTTCCAAAACATCATAAACAAATACTTTTCCATATTCGCCTGTGTATCTCGCACACCTTCCAAGACGTTGTAATAAAGCATTAATCGGAGCAATTTCCGTGTGCATTACTTCGCAAGAAATATCCATTCCTGCTTCAATGACTTGAGTAGAAATTAGAATGGAATTCGTCTTTTGGTCTTTTACATCTTTACCAAAAAGCACTTTTAGTTGCTTCTCTGCTGCCTTTCGGTGCCTATCAAAGAAGCGAGAATGCAAACAAATCAAATTGATGTTTTTTTCCTTTGCCCAATATTCCAGCTCTAAGTAAACACGTTGAGCTGTTTCTACTCTATTACAAATTACAATTGTTTTATCAATATGGTTTTCCTTGATTTTTTCGGCTCGAATAATGCCTTTTACAACTTCAATCTCTTTTTTACTTGATTTATTTTCAGGAACTTTCAACGAACCAATCTTAGCAATATCTTCATCAAAACCATCTAAAGTCACGATTTCAATATCATCCAAAGCACCTTTTATTTTTGTCATAAAATCATCGCTCAAAGTCGCTGTCATAATACAAAAGCGACTCAACTTACCTAACATTCGTAACATCCCTAAAGTTGTCGCCATTGAACGATCACCATCTAACAAATGAAATTCATCAAAAACCAAATAACTACCAATCAAAGCACCAGCATTAACATTAGCTTGACGTTGCGATAAAGGCAAAGGAAAGCAGAGAAAATTACTCAATGTTTGGTCAATCGTAGAAAAGATAATGTCTTTTTCAAAATATTTATCTTCACTAAATTCTCCCGTTTGAATGGCTGATAAGCCTTCAAAGTTTGTGTTTTCAATAGCTTTATTTACATCTTCTGAAATAGAATTACACAATGCCCGAAGCGGCAAACTATAAATCATCTTTTTAGGAAAATTTATATCTGTTCGATTTTTTGCATATAAAAAAGGCATAATAGAAGCCCAAGTCTTTCCAGCACCCGTTGGCACAGAAAGGATTATATTCTTACCATTCAGAAGGTGTTCCGCAACTTTTTTTTGATAAACATATGGAGGAAAGCCATTTTGGTTATGTGTGTCAGAAGTTATTTTTCTATAAAAATCTTCATAATTCAACTTTTTTTCTTCCATATAACTCAAAATGAACTGCTCTTAGATTTAATTCTCATAAAAAACTCTTTTCCTTTTTGATAGCAACATCCGCTTATCAATCCATTTCATTCTTCCAATACCCCCAAACACCCCATCCCCAGCGCATTATACAACCCCGCTCCAGCATTATAAATAACCTGCAACTGCTCTGAATTCCCTGTTAGCTCCATTTCAAAATTCAAGTAGCCTTTTATTCGCGTTTGTTGTTTGGTAAATGCTTTAACAGTTATTAATCGCGACTTGGGTTTGGTGTTCTTTCGGTTTACGTCAACTTTTAATTCGTTTTCATCAAACGGAATTTTTAAGGCTTTTAATTTTTCTTCCCAATTGTGTTTTATGCAAAAGGCAAAGCGTGCATCGGTTGGTGGTATAAAGTCATAGTCGTCTTTGTCATTTTTAATTCCGGCAACGCATGCAGAAAGGGGACGAAAAGTCATGGTGCTATTAACATCTTTCTCAAAATCAACAAAAGGATCGGGTAAGGCTTCAACACTATTCACCTTAAAGGTCGCTTTGCTTTTACTGTCCGCTATATCGATATCTTGGGACAGAAACAAACCTTTTACAAAATGTTGGGCCGCTTCGGGCAAATGGAATGACACTATAAGCTCCATAATTGAGTTGATATGCAACCTGTCGTGGTTTCCTTTGCACCGGCCCTTCAAATCTGAAAAGGTAAATAACTTAAAATGTTTTAGTCCCCCATCAACAGTATAGCCTTCTTCATGTAAAAATGCGGCATAATCAGCATCTGCCTGGTCTAAAATTTTATATATCGCAGCACTTAACGGGTATTGGTAATTTATAGGAATAATTGGATTCCTGTTTTTAGAATCCAGTTGGAGTTGAAACCGCATGTAAATCTCTAATAAAAATGGTTAGGTGTTTAATAACTGCATAAACTTATAAAAATATTAGAAATAAATTACAAGTTATTGTGTATAAATTCTGAAAATACTATTCATAATACGATTTCGTTGGAAAAAAAGATAATAAACAGATCCTAATATATAATTCACAAAGTGCATAATGAAGATATATAAGACTACTAATTGCATCAATAAACGCCATCCGCTCAAGTAGGGTAAAACCAGTTTTGGATTTATATCATGAATATTGTATGTTTAATTTCATGATTTTTAAGGTTTTATGTGAATAGTTAAATGGTACACCTTGAAGAAATAATGGTACACCTAATAGTATGCCTTTTTAAGTAAAATAACTTGGCAAGTTAGCATTTGAAGTAAAATGCGAATAGTACGGTAAGCGCAAGTATTAAAAGGAAAGTATTAAAAACAAAAAAGTCCAACATTTCTGCTGGACTTTTTTTGCTCCTTCTCTTGGGCTCGAACCAAGGACCCTCTGATTAACAGTCAGATGCTCTAACCAACTGAGCTAAGAAGGACTGTGTTTTTTTACTAAGCGAGTGCAAATATATGTTGTTTTTTAATTCCTGCAAATATTTTTAAACAAATTTTATTCAAATATCGCTTTATAAATATCATTCCCGTTTGCAAATAAAACCAATGCTATTAAAATAAAGAAACCTACCATTTGCGCATACTCCATAAACTTGTCTCCCGGTTTTCTTCCAGATACCATTTCGTATAATAAAAACATAACATGTCCGCCATCTAACGCAGGTATTGGTAATAAATTTAAAACAGCCAACATAATAGACAAGAAAGCTGTTAAATACCAAAATGCCTGCCAATTCCATTCTGCTGGAAACATTTGTCCTATAGCTGCAAAACCTCCAATTTGGGTAGCGCCTTTCTTTGTGAAAATGTATTTAAACTGTGCTAAATAATCTTTAATTTCCCAGTATGCTTGATTTACTCCACCAGATAAACTCTCGGTAAACGTATAATCTTTTTGGTTGTAGGTTATATAGTCCAAATCTGTTTTAGTAGAAACAATACCTATTTTATTATCTTCATTTGGTTTGATCTTTAAATCTAAAATATTGTTATTACGTTCTATTTGTATATTTAAAATAGAATCCGGACTGTTTTTAACTCCATAAGTAAAATCAGTAAAATAAGTAACCGGTTGTCCATTTATTGAAACAATTTTATCTTTTGGCAACAATCCCGATTTCGCAGCTGGAAAATCTGGTACAACTGAATCTATTTCAAAAGGGGAACGTGGCTCTAAAGCTGGCAAATCTCCAGCTTCAAAAAGTTGAGTCCCTATATCCTCTGGAAGTTTAATGGTTTCAATAGTGCCATCTGCATGTTCTACCTTTATATTTTCAACGGTTCTAAACATAATGTACTTATTAATATCAATGGTAATATCTTCTATTGGCTCACCATTGACAGAAATAATTTTATCTCCTTGTTTAAATCCATAATTCTCTAAAGTTTTGGTAACGCCATAACCATATTTTACATCGTCCTTGGTAATGTACTTAGATCCCCAAACGGAAAGCATAATCATAAAAAGCACAATTGCCAACAAAAAATTTACTGTAACTCCACCCAACATAATTATCAATCGTTGCCATGCGGGTTTAGAGCGAAATTCCCAAGGTTGTGGCTCTTTTGCCATTTGTTCGGTATCCATACTTTCGTCAATCATTCCAGCAATTTTCACATAACCTCCTAAGGGCAACCAACCAATACCATAAACGGTTTCGCCTATTTTCTTTTTGAATAATGAAAACTTTACATCAAAAAACAGGTAGAACTTTTCTACTCTGGTTTTAAAAAGTTTGGCAGGAATAAAGTGCCCAAGCTCATGTAAAACAACTAATATGGAAAGACTCAATAGTAATTGAGCCGCTTTTATCAAAAATACCGACATCTACATTTTTTTTATAACCGTGCAAAAGTACGTTTTTTAAACCGTGTTTAAAAAGTCATTTGTTTATTGCAACTCGTTTTAACACTAATTTAAGTTTGGTTTAAATTCTTAGGCTCTTAATTTCATTGTATTTTTGCACAAAACTTATAATTTCTAAGTATTAATGTTGTCCTTTTTTAAAGCATATAAGGTGTTTGCCATCGTTTTTGGAATTATCTCCATCATTATAATTGCGCTTATTTATAATACGCTAAATGTTTACAAACCTTTACCTATTTATCAACCTGCAATGGTAAGTACAGAATTGGTTGACAGCACCATTCAATATCAAAAAAAATACCATAAAATAGCAGATTTCAAACTTTTGAATCAAAATGGTAAAATCGTCACTCAAAACGATTATAAGGACAAAATTTATGTTGCCGATTTCTTTTTTACAACCTGCCAAACCATTTGTCCAATTATGACAAACCATATGGTTAAAATTCAGAAAGAAATCTTAAATGATGATGAAGTGATGCTTTTGTCACATTCTGTTACTCCAGAAATCGATTCTGTTGCACAATTGAAACGTTATGCAACTAAAAAAAGTGTAAACGATAAAAAATGGAATCTAGTTACGGGCGATAAAAAGGAGATTTACAAACTAGCGAGACAAAGTTATTTGGCGGTAAAAGAGAATGGTGATGGTGGCCCATATGACATGATACATACCGAAAACTTTATGCTTATTGATAAAAAACGGCAAATTAGAGGTTTTTATGATGGCACAAATGCGGAGGATATTAGTCGTTTACTCAATGATATTTCTGTGTTGAAAGAAGAAAAGTAATTTATTCCCTATTTGAAACTGTGACCCCAAACTGGACTCCGCCAATTGAATACTCTGACTGCAACTGAAAACTGCGACTGAAAACTTTTTTACTTCTAAACTTTACACTACTTTTGCTTCTTTAAAATCAATCTAAATAAGCTTGGAAGACACTTTAGCACATTTAAAACGAGGGGAAAACGCCATTATTACTGATGTTTCGTCGGTTGATATTCCTTTAAAACTTCTGGAAATGGGATGTTTGCCCGGTAATTCGGTAGAACTAGTTCAGGTTGCACCGTTTCAAGACCCTATGTATTTGAATGTAAACGGGTCGCATTTAGCGATTAGAAAAGAAACGGCCGCACTTATTTTAATTGAAAAAGTAGCGCATGAGTAAACAGATAAACGTTGCTTTAATTGGAAATCCCAACACGGGAAAAACTTCGGTTTTTAACGCTTTAACTGGTCTAAACCAAAAAGTTGGAAATTACCCTGGGATTACTGTTGAGAAAAAAGAAGGGATTTGTAAATTACCACGTGGTGTAAAAGCACATATTATAGATTTACCGGGAACTTACAGTTTGAACGCGTCTTCTCTGGATGAAAATGTGGTAATTGAATTGTTGCTCAATAAAAATGACAAAGACTTCCCCGATATTGCAGTAGTGGTTACCGATGTTGAAAATTTAAAACGTAATCTGTTACTTTTTACCCAAATAAAGGATTTAGAAATCCCAACGGTTTTAGTGATTAATATGTCTGATAGAATGCGTTACAAAGGCATCTCTCTAGACTTGGATTATTTGGAGGAAAAACTGAATACAAAAATTGCTTTAATCAGCACCAGAAAAAGTGAGGGTATTGATAATTTAAAACAGCTTATTATAAATTATAAGGAGGTTTCTGTTGAACCTTGTCTAGACACTTCCCAGATTGATGCCGTATATTTTGGAAACCTCAAAAAAGCGTTCCCAAACCAATTGTTATATAAGCTCTGGCTGGTTATTACCCAGGATGTAAACTTCGGAAAAACGGACAGAAATGAAATTGATGCCGTTGCAGATTTCAAGACCAAAACCAAAAGTGACTTAAAACGTTTACAGCAAAAAGAAACTATAAAGCGCTATCAATTTATTAATAATGCGTTAGATAAAGGGCAGACTATAGATTTGAGTCAGGCTAAAGATTTACGTATTAAACTGGATCGAATTTTAACCCATAAATTTTGGGGATATTTTATTTTTGGAATTATTCTACTCACTATATTCCAAGCTATTTACGATTGGTCCAGTGTGCCAATGGATTTTATTGACAGCCTTTTTGCGAGTTTAAGCGAATGGACAAAAAACACATTACCGGATGGCGCATTTACAAGTTTACTTGCTGAAGGGATTATCCCTGGGCTTGGTGGAATAGTCATTTTTATTCCGCAAATCGCTTTCTTATTCTTATTTATAGCGGTGCTCGAAGAAAGCGGTTATATGAGTCGTGTTGTGTTTTTGATGGATCGCATTATGCGTCGATTTGGATTGAGTGGAAAAAGTATTGTCCCCCTTATTTCTGGAACCGCCTGTGCTATTCCTGCTATTATGGCAACACGGAATATTGAAAACTGGAAGGAACGCTTAATCACTATTTTAGTAACGCCTTTTACTACATGTTCTGCAAGATTACCTGTGTATTTGATTATTATTGCATTGGTTATTCCAGAAGGTCGGTTTTTGGGATTGAGTTATCAAGCACTAACGTTAATGCTCCTCTATTTAATTGGTTTCGGAACTGCGGTTTTTTCAGCTTATATATTGAACAGAATACTTAAAATAAAAAGCAAGACATTTTTTGTTATTGAAATGCCAAATTACAAATTGCCATTGTTTAAAAATGTTGTTTTAACAGTAATTGAAAAAACAAAATCGTTTGTATTTGGTGCAGGAAAAATAATTTTAGCCATATCTATAGTGCTTTGGTTCCTGGCTTCCTATGGCCCTGGAGAAGATTTTAATAATGCAGAAACTATTGTAAAAACGGCGCATGCTTCTGATGTTTTAAGTGAAGATGAATTGCAACAAAAAATAGCATCACACAAACTAGAACATTCGTTTATAGGTATCGCTGGTCATGCTATAGAGCCCGCTATCAGACCTTTAGGTTATGATTGGAAAATTGGCATTGCCATTGTCAGTAGTTTTGCTGCCCGCGAGGTATTTGTGGGGACACTTGCTACAATTTACAGCGTTGGTAGCGACCAAGAAGAAACCATTAAAAACAGAATGGCTGGAGAGGTAAACCCTATTTTAGGAGGGCCTTTGTTCACTTTCGCATCAGGGATTTCATTATTACTGTTTTATGCCTTTGCCATGCAATGCATGAGTACTTTAGCTATCGTGAAAAAGGAAACCAACAGTTGGAAGTGGCCTATTTTACAACTAGTTATAATGACAGCTTTTGCGTATATTGTAGCTTTAATTGCTTTTCAGTTTTTGAAATGAAGCTAAATTAAATCCGACTTAATTATTATGAACAACATCATTCAAAACATATTAGTTTTTACTGCTATGGCTTTGGCAATTTCATTTCTGATTAAGAAATTCTTCTGGAAAAAATCAAAACCTAAAAAAGCTTGTGGTGGCGATGATGGTTGTGGTTGCCACTAGTAAACATCAAAATCACCCTTAAATTCTAAAAAAACCGTTGTACATTTTGAGAAAATTTTGTCAGAACTGACATTTGTTTATTAAAAAGGGCCAAAATGCACAACGGGTTAAAAAAGTAATTGTCTATTAAGACAAAACCGTTTTTTATAATTAATTTCAGTTCCTAAGAAAAACTATTCTCAAAATTTTAAAAAATGAAGAAAACATTTTACGGATTAGCTTTAATGTTTCTATTTGTAGGTTCAATTAATGCACAAAAGAAAAAGAAACCTATTGAACTATTAGACAAAAATTTAAGTCATTTTGAAAAATGGATTGGTGTGCCACATACTTCTGTAAAAGATTTACCCGACGGTACTTTCCAAGCAGATATAGTTACTCAAGGCACTCCGCTAGGTCTAAATAACGACCTTAAAAATATATTTACAACTACTTCTGAAAACGGAGAAGTTATTTTAAATATTTCAGGAGAAATATATGGCTGTATTTCCACAAAGGAAAATTATAGCAACTATCATTTAAGTACTCTATTTAGATGGGGCGATAAGAAATGGGCACCCAGACTTAATGCCAAAAGAGATACCGGTATTTTATATCACAGCTATGGTGACCATGGCAGGTTTTGGAAAACTTGGAAAACAGCTTTAGAATATCAAGTACAGGAACAAGATTTAGGGGATTTTATCCCACTAGGAGGAAATACTGCTACACCAAAAGTTGGAGAGCCAGTTGTAGAAATTCGAGGAGATTTTAGTAAGGTGAAAAAATTTGACCCTAACTCCGAAACATATTCAAGTGGCAATGGTTATATCCAAGCTGCTTCGGAACATGATGCGCCACATGGTGAATGGAACCTTTTAGAAATTTATGTAGTTGGTAATGATGCTGTTCATGTTGTAAATGGTGAAATTGTAATGGTGGTTGAAAATGCTATGAATCCAGAAAACGGAAAGCCATTAACCGAGGGACAAATACAAATTCAATCAGAAGCTGCAGAGTGTTATTATAAGCAAATGGTTTTAACGCCTATTAAAAAATTTCCGAGGTTTATTAGAAAACAAGTGCGCTTTAAATAAAGATGGGATTAGGGCTAATTCCAATTTATCCAGTTAATATTTTACATATTCAAACACCTTATTTCTTGTTTTATTGAAGAATAGTTTTAGTTATGCAACTTCAATTGAATTCGCTTTCGCGGCATATCAACCTCCAGAACTTTTACGATAATTTGTTGATGTAAACTTACATGTTCGTTCACGTCTTTTACAAATGAATCTGATAGGTTAGACACATGAATCAAGCCGCTTTCCTTGATACCCACATCTACGAAACACCCAAAATTAGTAATATTATTGACGATTCCAGGAAGTAATTGCCCTGCTTTTAAATCATTTATGGTCTTTATGTTTTGATTAAAAGTGAAGACTTTAGCTTGCTCTCGAATATCCAACCCTGGTTTTTCTAGTTCTTTAATAATGTCTTCAAGGGTTAATAAACCAACAGATGCTGAACAATACTTTTTTAAATCTATCTTTTGAAGTAATTCCTTATTTCCTATTACATCTTCTACTGATTTACCTAAATCCTTAGCCATTTTTGTTACAATGGGATAACTTTCTGGATGCACAGCAGAATCGTCTAACGGATTTTTTGAATCTTTAATTCTTAAAAATGCTGCCCCTTGCTCAAAAGCTTTTCCACCCAGACGTGGCACATTTTTAATATCGTTTCTAGATGTGAAAGCACCGTTTTCGTTTCTGTAATCGAAAATGTTTTCAGCTAGTTTTGGCCCAATTCCCGAAACATAACTCAACAAAGGTTTACTCGCTGTATTAAGATTTACTCCAACTGAATTTACACAGTTTTCAACCACAGTATCCAGTTCTTTTTGCAATTTAGTTTGATCTACATCATGCTGATACTGTCCTACGCCAATGGATTTCGCATCAATTTTAACCAATTCCGCCAATGGATCTTGAAGTCGTCTTCCAATCGAAACAGAACCTCGAACCGTAACATCATAATCTGGAAATTCTTCTCGTGCAATCTTTGAAGCAGAGTATATACTCGCACCAGCTTCACTTACCACAAATACTTGTATATCGTTTTTAAAATGGACTTTTCGAATCAATGCTTCAGTCTCTCTTGAAGCGGTGCCATTTCCAATAGCAATGGCTTCTATTTTATAAGCTTCGGCAAGCGAACTTATCTTTTTCATGGCACCAACACTATCGCTCTTTGGTGGATGCGGATAAATGGTCTCGTTGTGTTTTAATTGCCCTTGCGCATCTAAACAGACTACTTTGCAACCTGTTCTAAATCCTGGATCAATTGCCAAAACTCGTTTTTCGCCTAACGGCGCACCTAATAATAATTGTTTTAGGTTTTTAGCAAAAACGGTTATAGCAGATGCATCGGCTTTATCTTTTGCTGCTTGTAAGGCTTCGTTGCTTAATGATGGAAATAGTAATCGCTTGTAAGCATCTTTAATAGCTACTTTTATCTCTTCCGCAGAAGCGTTGTTACTTTTTATGATGCGCCTTTCAATGTTCTCTAAAGCACGTTCGTTATCAATTTCAATTTTCAATCGAATAAAACCTTCTTTTTCTGCTCGCAAAATCGCTAGAAGTCTGTGTGATGGAATTCTGCCCAAAGATTCTTCCCAATCAAAATAATCCCTGAATTTTTGGGCATTTTCATCCTCTGCTTTCGTTTTGATCGCTTTCGTGGAAATCATTGCAAAACGTTCTAATTGACGACGGATATTATTCCGAATATCGGTACGTTCATTAATCCATTCTGCGATAATATGCCTTGCGCCTTCCAAAGCATCTCCAACAGAATTTATAGCCCCTTTTACATATTTAAAAGCAATGGATTCGATGTCGTTCGCATTTTGAGACATGATGATTTTTGCCAAAGGTTCCAATCCATTTTGTCTGGCTTTCTCTGCTTTGGTTTTTCGGCTTTTCTTATACGGTAAGTATAGGTCTTCAAGTGAGGTTACATCTTGAGTCGCTTCAATTTTTTGTTTTAATTCCGAAGTTAAAACAGCTTGTTCCTCTAAAGCTTTTAAGATGGCTTTTTTTCGTTTTTCTAAAGTTTCAAACTGTTCCTTGAATTTAACGATATCTCCTATTTGAACTTCATCCAGATTTCCTGTCCGCTCTTTTCTGTAACGCGATATAAATGGAATCGTGCAATCTTCGTTTAGCAACTGGATTGTATTTTTTACTGCCGTTTCTGGAAGTTGGGTATGCTGGATTATATATTTTATCATGCTGATTGAAGCTCTAAATTTTAATCAAATCTAAATAATTTTAAACATTCTTGTCCGATAAAAATTTTCAGAAAGGTCTCAATCACTTACAGGATAAGCTGTTTTTAAGATGTCGCCCCGTTGGGGCTTGATTTTTATTTCTTATCCTTTTGCTACAAAGATTTCATCCCTATGGGATTTTTTGTAGATCTATTGGAGCATAATCTTTCTAGAAAGAATCGTAAACATGATATAAATCTCCAAAGGAGCGAAATTTAATAGGCAATAGTGAATTTTAAAGTTGATTTAATTAAAAAGACCTCTCAGGTTTTAAACTCCGAAGAGTCAGGACTGACAGGTCTGAATTTATATGCATTTTTAACTTTGAGAAATGAGATGTTGAAATAAATTCAGCACATGCAAGTTCAGCATGACAACGAGTTATTAAGCTACTTTTTTAACCAAATCAAAACAAGGACATTTTTTACAACGCTTGTTCTCGCCTTTTTTAAACTTTTTACAGCAACTGCTTTTTACTTTATCGGGAAGTTCAATTCCTAATTTTCGTAATTTTTTGATTGCTTTCTTTTGCTTCTTTTTACCCAAAATAGAATGTGCTATTCAAATCCGAAGGCAAAAGTAAGCTATTTTTATTAAATCTAAATAAGCTTAAATGTTAAAATTATTAGTAAAACTCAAATTTGAGAAGTCCTTAGACGAACTCAAATTTGTAAGTTGAACTAATCCCGCCTCCTGTGCAGAACTTGCATGTGCTGAATTTATTTCAGTATTTCAGTATCTGGCGGGATCTATATCTTATGCTGGCGTATTCGTAGCTGCCGTGGTAACGGTTAAATTTTCAATATCTCTATCAAATAAATACAAGCCACCCTTATCGTCGCCAATCATGTTTATTTTATCCAAAATGGTTCTTGCAACTGCTTCTTCTTCTATTTGTTCAGCTACATACCATTGTAAAAAGTTATGCGTGGCATAGTCTTTTTCCTGAAGTGAAATATGAACCAATTCATTGATACTTTGGGACACGAACACTTCATGGTCAAACAATTTTTCGAACATTTCTTTAATAGATTTAAAAGTTACGTTTGGTGCTTTTAACTCTGAAATTTTGGCATGTCCGCCACGTTCGTTTACAAACTTTACAAGTTTCAACATATGTTCACGTTCTTCATCAGATTGTGCATACATAAAATTAGAAACACCTTCCAAACCTTTAACCTCAGCCCAACAAGCCATAGCCAAATAGATTTGAGAAGATTCTGCTTCTATTCGAATTTGATTGTTTAATGCGTCTTCTATATTTTTTGATACCATAATATTTGTTTTTTGTAAAGTTACAGATTTCTCTTGCTTCTTTCAAACGGGTTCAATAAAAAAAGGTTATCCTTTTATAGAATAACCCCTTTTCTAACTATTAATCAATTTAAAAACTACTGTACTGTCAATGTATATTGCGGTGTTGGATTTAATGGGCAGAAATACACATATTCTCCTTTTGCTAATGTCGTAGCCTTTGTTTTCTGAGTTTCACCATCTTTAGCAACAGCTGTTACATATGCTGTTTTAATATGGTTTTCTGGTTTACTAGCGTCTTTTCCTTTTGGGACTAAAACTAAACCAACTTCTTTTGCGGCATGGTTGTTTGACACTTCAAATACATAAGTACCTTCGCTTACAGTTAGTGCTTTTTGAACAAACTCGCCTTTAGTTTGCTCTAAAGAAATTGTTTTTACTGGGTTGTCCATCATCTTATCTTGCGCATTTGAACTGAATGTAAATGCTAATACTACTACTAAAATTGCTACTACTTTTTTCATGATTATTTATTTTAAATTTTCTTGTTTGTAATTCTTTGTACAAAGGTGCAACAGTACTAAAAGTCATACCATGTGAACTTTTCCTTTAAGCTTGTCGATTTTTCCTTTATTGATTTCATCCTATTGTATTTGGAGCTATATGCCGTTTTTCAGCATCGCAATAAAAATCTGAAATATGATTTTGCTCGCAATGTGTTTTTGTACTGATCGTGTTTGATGCTGCTTTTCTTTTTCCTTTGAAGATTTCAATTAAATTGAAGATTGATATGTGTTTTAAATTCATAATTGTGTTGATTTAATTGTTCGCTACAAAGATGAATTGAAATAAGAAGTGATAAAATGGTAAGATTGCCTTAGAGCTTGTCGATTTTTCCCTAAGATGCGTTTCTAAGCTGTTTTTTGAATTCTGAAGGAGATAACGTAGTATGTTTTTTAAATAATCGGCTTAAATGTGAAGCATCCTCAAAACCAACTTCGTATGCTATTTCCTTAGCCGATTTATCGGTATAGATTAATAAGCGTTTTGCTTCAAGCACGATACGTTCGTGAATGATTTGCAACGGACTCCTATTCAGTTTTGCAAACGTATTGGATAAGGTTTTCGGAGATTTAAATAATTGTTCAGCATAAAAAGAGACGCTATGTTCATTTTTAAAATGTGTTTCTACCAACATGTTAAATTCACGCAATAAATCGATTTTAGTGTTTTTTGCAGTTTCCACAAAACCTTCTTTTGCTTTTAATAATCGAGTACTTATGATAATGAAACGTGCCATGAGCATACGTAGCATTTCTGCTTGTATTGTATCTTCAGTTTCCAGCTCATCTAAAAAGACGTCATGCAATATTTTGAATTTCCTGCTTTCATCTACATCTAATTCCAAAATTGGAATATGCACATTTCCGAAGAACAACAATCCTGCACAACTTACTTCTTGGTCGTGGTCTTTAATGCAATAAAATTCTCTGTTGAATTGATAAACGACTAAATCCTTACCTGCTGTAAACCGGAAGTATTGAACTGTGGTCAATACTAAAATACTATTTGGCTCTATAGTATAAGGAATACTATCGACCACAATTTCAGCTTTAAAATCATTGGTTCTAATGAAGGTGTATAAATCTGGTTGTTTGGCTTCTTTATAAAATTCTAGAAGTTCCTCATCTCCTATTTTTAGGATGGCGTTGGTAGAGAATTCTTTGAATGTTTTTTGCATGGTTCCTTTGTCTGAATCTAATTAAAAACATTACAAGATTCTAAATATACTATTGTTAGTACAAGTTATTTTAAATAAATATTTATAGTTTGGCTTAATTTGTGATGTTACAAAAGTAGCTAATAAAATATTTTTCATACTTTTGCAACATACCAATCCAAAGAAAATGAGCGACAAAAAGACTTTAGGTAAAAACATTCAGGCTTACAGAAAGAAGTTAGGATTTACCCAAGAATCATTTTCGGAGTTTTTAGGAATTAATAGAACGGAATTAAGCTATTACGAAAGCGGAAAAAGATTAGCTCCTATTTCGGTAATTTCTAGAGCTGCGGATATTTTTGGAATTGAAGGATATGATCTTTATGAAGAAAATCCATATGAGAACTCAGTAAACTTAGCGTTTGCATTTCGCGCAGAAAACTTTAACGCAAATGATTTGAATGAAATTTCTAGTTTCAAAAAAATAGTAAAAAACTATGTGAAACTAATTGAACTTAAAAAGAATGAATAGAGAGTTACTTGAAAAAAAAGCTAACGAATTTAGAAAGAAACTCGGGCTTGGGAGCGAAACTACTATTAGACTAAAAAGTATTTTATCTCAATTAAACATTATAACAATTTTCAAACCTCTTAGTGGCGGTTTTTCAGGTATGGCAATTAAAATTGCACAAACCGAAAACGAAGATTTAAAATTCATTCTAGTTAACAGCAACCATGCTCTGGGAAAACAACACTTTACTATCTGTCATGAGCTTTATCATTTATACGTACAAGAAAATTTTACAGCACGTTCATGTGTCACAGGAAAATTTAATAAAAATGATAGAGAAGAATACAATGCTGATTGGTTCGCTGCTTTTTTATTATTACCCGAAGCAGGAATAAAAGCTTTGATTCCTGATAACGAATTAGGGAAAAATAAAATCACAATTCAAACTATTCTCAAAATTGAACATTTTTTCGGTTGCTCAAGAGCAGCATTGCTTTACAGGCTTTTAAAGCTAAACTTAATAAATCAAGATTTTTATAACTATTACAAAGTAAATGTCAAAATTAGCGCAAGAGAGAACGGATACCTAACTAACTTATATGAATCTGGAAATCACCAAGAGTTCATCGGCAATTATGGTTCTTTGGCTCGAGAACTTTTCGAAGAAGGAAAATTATCTGAATCCCAATATTACTCCTTATTATTTGATTTAACTAACCCTTATGATGCTCTAAAAACCAATCTAAATGACGAAGAAGAGTAGCAGGATTATATTAATTGATTCAGATGTAGTGTCACATTTTTTAAGAGCTGGTAAAATAACAGCTTTAAGTACAATCTTTAAAACACCAATCAAAATATTAGATGTGGTTTACTGTGAGCTTGAAAAGTGGAAAGGCAAACAACAAGAAATAGAAAATCTAATAGAGTTTAAAATACTTGAAATAATACCTTTTCCACAAACTAATACAGAAATATCAAAAGAATTCTTTTGGATTAAAAAATCTAGATATTATGGAGATGGAGAAGCAGCATGTATGTCATATGCTAAACATACTAAAAATGTAATTGCCAGTAATAATTTGAAAGACACTAAAAACTATTGTGACTTACATAATGTTGACTATTTAACGGATCAAGAACAATTGTTGTGTTTACGCAAATACTGTGGTTAACCTATAAAGGAAAAAATCTACGTTTCTCACACCTCTGAACTGTGCCCTAAAAGCTTTAATTTTTGCGTTGAAAGAT